>JAFLJU010000182.1 GCA_022712835.1 Desulfobacteraceae bacterium | reverse complement strand
CCTTTTATTAAAGGCATTGGGAATCGGAAATGGGGATGAAGTCATTACCCCCTCCATGACCTGGGTCTCCACGGTTAATATGATTGTCATGGCAGGGGCAACCCCGGTATTTGCAGATGTTGACAAAGACACCCTCATGGTGACCCCGGAAAGCGTGGAATCCTGTTTGTCAAAACGGACAAAAATGATCATTCCGGTCCATTTTGCCGGCGCGCCCGTACTATTGGATCCCTTACGACAGATCGCGACAACCCACAATCTGCACTTTGTTGAAGATGCCGCCCATGCCCTTGGTACCGAGTACAAAGGTAAGAAAATCGGTGCCCAGGGGACCTCTATTTTTTCCTTTCATCCCATCAAGAACATCACCACAGGAGAAGGGGGGATGCTCTGTTCTGACGACACAAACTTGATTGAACGAATAAAACGCTTAAAATTCCATGGATTGGGCATGGATTCCTTTGACCGGAAAACCCAGGGGCGACTTCCCCAGGCCCAGGTGATGGAGCCGGGGTATAAATATAATTTCCCCGATATGCTGGCAGCCCTGGGCATCTCCCAGCTAAAAAGGATCCATGAATTTAATGAAAAACGGGAAGCCCTTGCGCTTTTGTATCTTGAGCTTTTAAAGGGAATTGATGAAATCATCCCCCTTAAGGTTCCCAAAGGCGATATAAAACATTCCTGGCATCTTTTCATTGTTCGCCTTGATATTGAACAAGCCGCCATGACACGGGACAGGTTTATGGCCAAGTTAAAGGAAAATAATATCGGAACAGGCCTTCATTTCAAAGGGGCCCATCTCCACCAGTATTACCGAGAAACCATGGACATTCCACCAGGGGCACTTATCAATACCGAATGGAATTCCGAACGGATGCTGTCCCTGCCACTGTTTCCGGATATGACTGACAAAGATGTCCACCGTGTGGTGGACACCATAAGAAAGGTGCTGAAAAAATGAAAGACAACTGGTTCACATCCATTGTGATTCCCGTATTTAACGAAGCTGAAAATTTGAAGGAACTCATTGCCCGCAGCCTTGCTGTCTGTGAAGCAATGGCAGATCCCTGTGAAATTATCCTGGTGGATGACGGCAGTCGGGATGCCTCTGCCCAGATGATAGAAACCGCTGCCAGCCTGAATCCAACCCTTATCAAAGGGGTGTTTCTCAACAGAAACTATGGGCAGCATGCCGCTGTAATGGCTGGGTTTGAACAGGCAAAAGGAGAAATCATTGTCACCCTTGACGCAGATTTGCAAAACCCCCCCGAAGAGATCCCCAACCTGATCCATCAGATCAAACAGGGTTATGATGTGGTGGGAAGTGTCAGAGAGAATCGCCAGGATAGTTGGTTCAGAAAGCTGCCCTCCCTTATAATCAACAAAACCGTCCAGAAAATCACCGGCGTGCAGATGAATGATTACGGATGCATGCTCAGGGCTTACAAAAAACATATTATTCAGGCGGTACTCCAATGCCATGAAAGAAGCACCTTTATTCCGGTTCTTGCCAACAGCTTTGCAAGGTCTACCACTGAAATTTTTGTTAAGCATGCAGAACGAAGCGGCGGCGACTCAAAATACAGCTTTTTGAAACTGATCTCCCTTCAGTTTGATCTGCTAACCTGCATGACCACCTTCCCCTTAAGATTGTTGAGTATTATCGGCGGAATCCTGGCTTTTTTCGGGATCGGATTTGGAGGGTTCCTGTTTATCATGCGGGTGGCCTTCGGGGCAATCTGGGCGGCCAATGGGGTTTTTACCCTGTTTGCCATTCTCTTTGTTCTCATGGGGGCACAATTTATGGCCCTGGGGCTGATCGGGGAATACCTGGGCCGGGTTTACAATGATGTCCGGGGCAGACCCCGATATCACATCCATCATATTACCGGAGAAAACCCACAAAACAATCACCTGGAAACCACGGAAAACTAATTATAATTAATAGTTGATAATTGAAAGTTGATAATTGAATACCAAGCATTTCAATTATTGAATTAATAACAAACAAAGGCATTGAAAAAAATGAAAACAATTGTTTTTGCGTACCATGATATCGGCTGTGTGGGGATCAAAACCCTTTTAAACAATAATGTTAAAATTGACGCGGTATTTACCCATATTGATGATCCGGATGAAAATATATGGTTTGAGTCCGTGGCAACTCTATGTGCTGCAAAAAACATCCCGGTGTATGCGCCGGATGATGTGAACCACCCCATGTGGGCAGAAAAGATCCGGGAGATGGCTCCGGATGTCATGTTTTCCTTTTACTATCGGAACCTTCTTACGGAAGCCCTTTTGAGCATTCCTGCCCAGGGCTGTTTGAACCTGCATGGGTCAAAGCTTCCGGCATACCGCGGGAGATGCCCCATCAACTGGGCCCTTGTCAACGGAGAGACAAAGACCGGTATCACCCTGCACCATATGACCTCCCGGCCCGATGCCGGAGATATTGTGGCCCAGGCAGATATCGATATTTCAGAGGATGACACCGCCCTCACCCTGCACCACAAAGCGAGTGCTGCCCTGCCCGCTCTTTTGGAAGCGGCCCTGCCTGGAATCCTTAAGAACAAATCTCCCAGAATTTCCCAGGACCAATCCCTTGCCTCTTATTTTGGAGGACGAAAGCCCAAGGACGGGGAGATCAACTGGAATTGGGAACCATCCACTATCAAAAATCTGGTCCGGGCCGTCACCAAACCCTATCCCGGTGCATTTTCCTTTAGCGGCAACCGAAAAATCCTTTTCTGGGATGTGTCCATATCAACCCAAACCTATGATGTGGATCCGGGCACCATTGTATCATCTTCCCCTTTTACCATTGCCTGCGCCAAGGGTGCCATACAGGTGAACTCAGGCCAGCTTGATTCAGGGATTTTTCTCACAGGAGACCAGCTATCCCAAGAATTAAATCTGATTAAAGGCATCAAATTTGGCCCCAAGGCAAGCATTACCATGGAAGCCGCACGCAAAAAACAGGTGCTAATACTGGGGGTAAACGGATTTATCGGCAATGCCTTAAGTGAACGTCTCCTGGAAAGCGGCCAATATGAAGTCCACGGCATGGATATCCACTCCAACGGCATTGAAAGACTTTTGGGGCGACCGGGATTCAATTTTCATGAAGGGGATATCTCCATCCACAGAGAATGGATCGAATACCATGTTAAAAAATGTGACATTATTCTCCCCCTGGTGGCCATTGCTACTCCGGCGGAGTATACCAAAAACCCCCTCAAGGTTTTTGAACTTGATTTTGAAGAAAACCTGCGCATTGTGCGGTATTGTGCCAAATACAAAAAACGAATTTTGTTCCCGTCAACCTCTGAAGTATATGGCATGTGTCAAGATGAGAACTTTGATGAAGACAATTCACAGCTTGTTTTGGGTCCCATCAGAAAACAGCGCTGGATTTACTCGTGCAGCAAACAGCTTTTGGACCGGGTCATCTATGCCTATGGCCAGACCGAAGGATTAAAGTTCACACTTTTCAGACCTTTCAACTGGATCGGACCTCGCCTTGACAGCCTTTCTTCTGCCAGAATAGGAAGTTCCCGTGCCATTACCCAGCTGATATTGAACCTTGTGGAAGGAACACCCATACAACTGGTTGATGGCGGTGAACAAAAAAGATGCTTCACCGATGTCAAAGACGGGGTTGAATGCCTCTATCGAATTATTCATGATGAAAAAGACAACTGCAACCATGAAATTATCAACATTGGCAATCCTGCCAATGAAGCGTCCATAAAGGAGCTGGCACGGATTCTGGTTGAAAAATTTGAAAGCCATCCCCTGCGCCACCATTTCCCAAGCTTTGCCGGGGTGGCTGAAATTGAGAGCCGGTCTTTTTACGGCAAGGGATATGAGGATGTTCAGCACAGAAAACCCAAAATTGACAATGCCAAACGTCTTCTGGACTGGGAACCCGGCATTCAAATGGAACAATCCATAGAAGAAACCCTGGATTTTTTCCTTCGCCAGGCAGTGGGAGATGATTCGATTGCCTGAGAGATTGCCTGAGACTTTGCTTGGACTGAGAATTGATGTGGACACCCTCCGGGGCACCAAAATAGGTGTCCCGGCTCTGCAAAAGATTCTGGCTGACCAAGGCATTAGTGCCTCCTTTTTCTTCAGTGTCGGCCCGGATAACATGGGCCGACATCTGTTTAAACTGCTGAACCCCACCTTTCTTAAAAAGATGCTCCGATCAAATGCCCCGGGGCTCTATGGATGGGATATTCTCCTGAAAGGAACCCTTTGGCCGGGACCCCATATCGGGAAAACCTGTTCGGGCATTATTCGCTCAGTGGCTAACGATGGACATGAAGTGGGCTTCCACGCCTGGGACCACCATAAGTGGCAGTCACGGATATTAAAAATGAGTCCAGACCAGATTTTTGCCACCATTACCAAAGGATGTGAGAGCCTGGAAGAGATTACGGGGCACCCCCCCTCCTGTTCTGCAGCTCCCGGTTGGATTTGTAATAATGCTGTGCTCAAAGCAAAGGAAAAATTAAATTTTACCTATAACTCGGATACCCGGGGAACCCATATTTTCTACCCCGTTGTAAATGGGAAGCCACTTACTAAGCCCCAGATACCGGTCACCCTTCCCACCTATGATGAAATCATAGGCAATGGCAATATCACCTCGTCAAATTACAACGATCACCTACTGTCATTGATCCGGCCCGATCAGCTGAATGTGTTGACCATCCATGCCGAAGCAGAAGGAATTCAGTGTTTGCCATTGTTTGAAAAATTCATCGTCCAGGCTGTTGACCAAAACATTTGTATTCTCCCTCTGGGTAATTTGCTGGATAAATTTCCGATTAAAAAAGCCTTCGGAATTGAAAACCGCGAAATTAACGGCCGCCACGGCAAGGTTGCAGTTCAGTCCGACATTGCTTTGGCGGACAATGCTTTGGCAGATATTGCTGAAACAAGGTAAAAAATGAAAAAAATAATATTTTTAATGGGACTGTTTTTTTTGGGATTGTACATTATCCCCCTTGGAATCAGACCCCTGGTGATCCCAGATGAAGTCCGCTACGCGGAAATCCCCCGGGAGATGATTGATTCCAATGACTGGATTGTGCCCCAACTCAATGGATTGCTCTATTTTGAAAAACCAGTCATGGGGTATTGGCTAAACGGGGTGGCCATCAAAACTTTTGGTAAAAACCCCTTTGCCGTCCGGATTTCTTCTGCCGTAAGCGCTGGCCTGTCAGCTCTTATGGTCTTTTTTTTAGCCGCTAAATTTGGGGGCGGTACCCGGAAAGGGGTTCTGGCGGCAGCCATTTATCTTAGCTTTTTCATCGTGTTTGGACTGGGGGTATTCAGTCTGCTGGATGGGATGTTTTCTTTTTTTCTCACCGCCTGTATTGGATTCTTTTTTCTGGCCTGGTCCTGCCGGGAAAATCCACGTCTCCATCGATTACATCTGGTCATTGCCGGAATTTTCTGCGGGTTTGCCTTCCTGACCAAGGGATTTCTTGCCTTTGCCCTGCCCATTAGCGTTATCGTTCCCTTCCTCCTATGGGAGCGGGAATATAAACGGATCTTTACAGATTCCTGGATCCCCATTTTAACAGCCCTGATGGTTATTTTACCCTGGGGTATCCTCGTCCATTTTCACGCGCCTGATTTTTGGAATTTTTTTTTCTGGCATGAACATGTCAAACGATTTTTCTCCCAGGAAGGGGCCCAGCACAAGGAATCTATTTATTTCTATTTGCTGGTACTGCCAGGGGCCATTTTTCCCTGGACTTTTTTGGCCCCAACCGCCATTGCGGGACTCTTCAAAAAAAAGAAACTAACCCCTGATTTAAAATATGCGGTCTGCTGGTTTGTTTTTCCTTTTCTCCTGTTTTCATTTTCTTCGGGAAAACTGCCGACCTATATTCTCCCCTGTTTTCCGGCTCTTGCCATCCTGATGGCAACCGGTCTTCTTACCGCTCTTACCCCCTCGAAAACCTATGGGTTCAACAAAGGGGTAATCTGTTTAATGGGGTTTACCGCAATCATCATTATTACCCTGATCCTCCTGCAAAACGGGATTATAGACAAACTTCCCCATGTGTATAAGGATTCCTGGAAAGCCGTCCTCTTTATAGCGGCCATGATTATTTTTGCTCTGGTTTTAACCTTTAGTTTAAAAGCCGAGGACCCTGTAAAAAAGATACTCCTTTTTGCCGCCGCCCCTCTCTTCTTTTATTTATCCGCCCATTTTCTCATTCCCGATAAAACGCTATTGAGAAAATGCCCCGGGGAACTGATCCAAAGAAACAAAGATAAAATTATCCCAAAAACCATTGTGGTGTCCCCATCCACACCGGTAAGAGCGGTGTGCTGGTTTCTTGAAAGGGATGATGTTTATATGCTGGACAAGGGCGAACTTGTCTATGGGTTGGGACAAAAGAATGCCACCCATCGCTTGCTGACCCAGGAACAATTGGTTACCATGGCAAAAAAGAACAGGGGCCAGCAGAAATTGGCCCTGATCATGGACCAACGCAAATATGAACAGATAAAAGACCAATTGCCCCTGCCGGATTTTATGGACTCCTCCGGTAAGGGCGGATTTGTATTCATTTTATTTTAACCGATCATATTTTAAAAAATTAGGATTTTACATGAACAAATATATTCCGTTAATACTCCTGGGGGTGATGCTCAATGCCATTGCCCAAATCACCCTGAAACAGGGGATGCGGACCATCGGCCACTTTGGTTTTTCCGTTGATAACATTTTCCCCATTCTGGTAAAGGTGGGTACCAATCCCTTTATCCTCACAGGACTTGTCTGTTATGTGGTCAGCGTTCTTGTCTGGCTTATGGTCTTATCAAGGGTGGAAGTCAGTTTTGCCTATCCGCTTTTAAGTATCGGGTATATTGTTACGGCCATTGCCGGCTTCTCGCTGTTTAATGAAAACATGGGGCTTGTCAGATGGATGGGGATTTTGATCATCTGTCTGGGCGTTTATCTGATCACACGAACAAGTTAGGAGAAAATCACCGTGCTGGAACGCTTGTTTAAATTCATTTTCACCAGGGGTATCCATGGGAGTTTCAATGGAGGTAAAACCGATTAACGTCCTTCATAAATATATTTTTAAGGAATTGGTATCCCCTTTTATTACCAGCCTTTTTTTTCTGACATTTGTATTTTTAATGACCCGGATATCTGAAATCGCCAATATGGTGGTCAATTACAATGTGCCGATTTCATCTATTTTTGTCATGATCCTTTTCACACTGCCACGATTTTTAGAGTTTTCCATCCCTTTGTCCGTCACCATTTCCATTTTGCTCACCTTTTTGCGCATGTCCGAAGAAAACGAAATCCTTGCGTTAAAAGCCGGCGGGATGACCCTGTACAAGCTGCTGCCCCCGGTGCTTGTTTTCTGCCTGATCGGAACCCTTTTAAGTTTGTGGATAACGGTATTTGCCATGCCCTGGGCAAGACTTTCCTTCCGGTTAAAAAGCATTGAATTTGCCCAGTCCAGTATGGATATGGCCATCCAGGAACGCCAATTTAATTCCCAGATTGATGGATTGATGATCTATGTTTCCCATGTGGATATCAATACCGGCACCCTGTCAGATGTGTTCATTGAAGACAGGCGGGAAAAAGGACTCACCGGCATTTATACGGCCCCATCCGGCAAACTCATCGGATCCGACGGTGGCAAAGTATATACCCTAAGACTTTACAACGGGATGATCAATCAGGTTAACCTTGAGAAAAATTCGGTAAACCATATCAATTTCGGGCAGTACGACCTAGTCGTTGATATAGCCGCATTGAACAAACCGTCTGCAAAAAAGGACAAAGAGCTGGATGAAAGAGATCTGTTGGACCTGATCCAGCATATCCGCAAAGGGATTAAGGATAATACCATTTTAAACAAGGCCCTGATGGAGTTGCACGAAAAATTTTCAGTACCCTTCGCCTGTTTATTCCTTGGTATTCTTGCCTTCTCACTGGGCATCCAGTCAAATGTTCAGAGAAGATCTTCAGGCGTTGGATTGGGAATATTTTTTTTCCTGGTCTACTATATTCTCCTGGCTGCAGGATGGTCCATCGGGGAAACAGGAGCTTGCCCGCCAATCCTTAGCATGTGGTTTCCCAACATTGTGATCGGTATTTCAGGGGGATTTCTTCTCACACATAAAGCCCGGGAGAAACCCGTCAACCTGCCAAAATTTGTGGGTCGATTCCTGACCGCCCTGAAACAATTCATTCTCCAAAAAGATAAGGGATAGACCTTTTTCAAGAGTTAGGCAACTGCCTAAGAAGGGAAAAAACCTTCTGGGGGTGTTTCAACCCTTTCAAAACCACCGGCCCCAGATCATAGACCGGCCACAGCCCCTGGATCATCGCGCAGGTTTCTTCACCGATCAAAATATCCCCGCCCTTGGCATAGTCGGACAGCCGGGCGGCAATATTGGTAACCGATCCGCTGGCTGTATAAGTCATCCGGGTATCCAAAGAACCTTTAAACCGTGTCATTCCCACAAGGGCTGATCCTGAATTGATACCGATATTCACATCAATGGGGCCAATCGTTGAATCCATCTCTTTTGCCAGCGCCTGATTAATGCTCCGATTCCGTTCGGCAATCTCAAATGCCGCCTTAACCGAATTTATGGCATTGGTTCGGGCATCATGGTCTTTAAAAATAATCATGAGGGCGTCCCCGGCGGTTTCATTGATATCCCCGTGGGAACGGTGAATGGGATCCACAAAACTGGAGAACATACGTTCAATAATACCGTTGACTTCAACCTCGGGCCGGCTGATGGAAAGACTAGTATATCCCTCCAGATCAAGAAAAAGGACAGAGATATCCTTTCTTTCCTTTTCCCGGGTCAAAAGATCCGGGTTTTTATGGACCATGTGGCGAACCGATTCCGGAACAAAGGGGGACAGGTTGGTCAGCATCCGGCTGATGCGTATTTTCTCCTGGGTCATCTCCCAATGACGCTTGGCATTTAATATAATGGTCCCCAAAACGTCGGCAAAATCCCTTATCAGAAAAAAATCTTTCCGTGTATGACGTGTCAAAGGCTGGATGACCACACTGATAGCGGCAAGCACCTTTTCCTCCACAAACACAGGCATGGCATATTCCGGCCCCACGGTGACAAGGGAATTATCCATCCTTCTCACAGGCTCACTCAGGGAAACCACGACAGCTTTTTTATTTTCAATGGCTTTTTTTACGGCAGGCCTGTCCCGCTTACAGGACTGACAATCCACAGGTCGTTCATACAAGGCACATTGCAAGGGACTTGTATATTTCTTGGCATCGGGGTCCAGCAAAAGAATACAAACTTCCATGGCCGTGGGGACAAGGGTTCGAAGTGCATCCCTGGCCGCTTCAATAATCTCATTTACCTCCATCAAGGGGGCAATCTTTCTCAGGAGCTGCTGTTGAGCTTCAAACCGTTCTTTATAGTATCTATCCATGAATTCACATCCTTAATTTAGGATCAAATAATTTACCCATATCTTAAATTAAGATTATCATAATTTTCAAATTTTGTAGATGCTAAAAAAATCCATGATAAAAAACCTGGGAATAGTGCTTGGGACGGGCAGATGCCCAGGGGTTGTGAGCCTTTTTCACTGGCGATTTAAAGCGCTTTTACCCTTGACATAAAATTTAAGGAAGTTTATATCCTTGCTAACGATTATAGATGTAATTGACCGATAAATATTATAGCTGAGAAAAATGGATATAAAACAGACGCTTAAAAAAAATAAGGGCCTTCTATTACAAGAATGGTTCAAGGCCACCATTAATACCTACCCCAAAGACAGCGCCAGAATACTAGGAAAAGATGCCAATCGATTTGACAACCCCGTGGGGGCAGTCACCCGGGAAAGCCTTGGGGATGTTCTTGATCTGATCTCGGCTGAGTATACAGAAACAACCCTTGAAAAGGCCCTTGATCCCGTCATTCGCATCAGGGCAGTCCAGGCATTTGATGCCTCGGATGCGGTCAGTTTTATATTCGCTCTCAAAAAAATTGGTGAAAAATTTCTGGAGGAATCGCAGTTAAGACAATTTGACCACATGGTGGATCATATTGCCCTGGCAGGATTCAATAAGTTCATGAAATGTAAAGAAGAAATATTCCTTTTAAAGTCCACTGAAAGCAAAAGACGCATTCACAAGGCCTTTGAAAGGGCAGGTTTAGTAGCAGAGCTCACGGAAGAAGATCTCCTTGGCTCTAAAAAATTTTAACAGGTATGACAAAATTTAGGTTTGTCATACAAAAATAACGAGGTGGTTATAAGATGAATCAAAAGTACTTGATCCCCCTTACAACTGTTTTTCTGCTTTTCCTAGTGGCCTACACAGGGGTTGAGGGAGCAGGGCTACAGTGGTTCTTTGGGATAGTATTTCCCTACCTATCGGTTATTGCCTTTCTGGTTGGCTTTGTTGTCAAAGTCATGGGATGGGCATCTTCTGCGGTTCCGTTCAGGATTCCCACAACCTGCGGCCAACAGAAATCCTTACCCTGGGTAAAACAGAACTGCATTGACAACCCCAATACGGCCTCCGGTGTTTTTGTGCGGATGGTGCTTGAAATTTTTCTTTTCAGGTCTCTGTTTCGAAACACAAAGGCAGCATTTAACCGGAACGTATCCAACAAACTTTCCTATTCATGGGAAATTTTTCTATGGCTGGGAGCTCTTGCCTTCCATTATTCTTTTCTGGTCGTTGTGCTCAGGCATTTCAGGTTTTTTACATCTCCTGTTCCCTCCTGCCTCACCTTTCTGGAATACTTTGACGGCATTGTTCAACTGGGCCTGCCCGGCATTTTTCTGTCCGGTGTGGTACTGCTGGCCGCCACCCTGTTTTTGCTGGGCAGAAGAATATTTGATACCAAGGTTACCTATATTTCCCAGGCAGCCGATTATTTTCCCTTGTTCCTGATCATCGGCATTGCCGCCACCGGTATTGCCATGCGGTATTTCACCAAGGTGGATATCATTGGTATCAAAACCCTGACCATGGGTCTTGCAACCTTTGCACCGGTCATCCCAGAAGGGGTGGGCGGTCTTTTTTATGCCCATGTATTTATGGTTTGTGTTCTTTTCGCATATTTCCCGGCAAGCAAGCTCATGCACGCGGGCGGCATATTCTTAAGCCCCACCCGAAACATGGCCAATAACACCCGGGCCAAGAGACATGTGAACCCCTGGAATTATGATGTGGATACCCATACCTATGCACAGTATGAAGATCACTTCAGAGAAAAAATGATTGAAGCCGGACTGCCGGTGGATAAGAAGGAGTAATAAATGTCTGACAAACTTACACCGGATGATGCATTAGATAAGATCGATTATAGCCCGGGATCAGGCAATTGGATGGACACCACCAAATCCGTCCAGATCAGACCCGGGATGTATTGTTACGCGGCAAAAGCTGAAAGTGTTGAAAGATTAGGGCTACCCAATGCCAGAGCCTGGAACCCGTTGGAAGATGATTGGAAACTGCCGGAAGACTGGCAGCAGATTCTCCATGAGGGTATCAAGGAACGCCTGGATAAATTTAGAACCTTTAAAATATTCATGGACGTATGTGTCCGCTGCGGCGCCTGTGCAGACAAGTGTCATTTCTTCCTTGGCACTGGTGATCCCAAAAACATGCCGGTCTTAAGGGCCGAGCTGCTCAGAAGCGTCTATCGAAATGATTTTACCACCGCCGGAAAAATTTTAAGCAAAATTCCCGGTGGCCAGCGATTGGGCGGCAACCGCCCCTTGACCCTGGATGTGCTCAAGGAGCTGTGGTACTATTTTTTCCAATGTACCGAATGCCGTCGATGCTCGGTTTTCTGCCCCTATGGAATTGATACGGCGGAAATCACCATCATGGCAAGAGAATTGTTCAACCTCATCGGGCTTAACATCGACTGGATTGCAACCCCAGTTTCCAATTGTTACCAGACCGGTAACCATCTGGGTATTCAGCCCCATGCCTTCAAGGACATGCTGGATTTCTTCGTGGAAGATATTGAAGAGATCACCGGGGTCAATTGTGAGCCCCAGTATATGAAAAAAGGAGCGGATATCCTTTTTATTACCCCTTCAGGCGACGTATTTGCCGATCCAGGCACCTATACCTGCCAGGGGTATCTGATTCTGTTCAAATATCTCAAAGATAAGTATAACCTGGATGTGACCTGGAGTACCTATGCTTCCGAAGGCGGTAACTTTGGTTCCTTTACCTCCCATGAAACCATGAAACGCCTCAATGCCAAAATGTATTTGGAGGCCAAACGCCTTGGCGTCAAATGGATACTGGGCGGCGAATGCGGTCACATGTGGCGGGTAATTAACCAGTACATGGATACCATGAACGGCCCTGCCGATTTTCTGGAAGTACCGGTAAACCCCATCACAGGAACGGTTTTTGAAAATGCAAAATCCACCAAGATGGTTCATATCACGGAATTCACAGCCGATTTGATCAAACATGGGAAACTTGAACTGGACAAATCTCGAAATTCCAACCGCATCATGACCTACCATGATTCCTGTAACACGGCCAGGGGCATGGGTCTTTTAGACGAACCCAGGTACGTGATCCAGAATGTTTGTGATAATTTTTATGAGATGCCCCCCAACACCATCCGGGAGCAAACCTTTTGCTGCGGATCAGGATCTGGCCTTAACGCCGGAGAAAATATGGAATTGAGAATGGCCGGAGCCCTGCCCCGTGCCAATGCCGTCAAACATGTTCATGAAAAATATGGGGTCAACACCCTGGGTACCATCTGTGCCATTGACAGGGCCGCCCTTTCCACCCTGTGTGAATACTGGGTACCGGAAGTGGAAGTATACGGCGTCCATGAGCTGGTGGGAAATGCGTTGATTCTCCCAGGTGAAAAGAATAGAACCCAGGACCTGAGAATGGAACCATTGCCGGGTTTTGAGGAGGAAGAATAATGAATAAAAACACCATTATCGCAGGACTTGTGATATTTGTCGCCGCCGTACTGTCTCCCATCTGGTTCAACATGGTGACAACTACCCAGGCAGCACCTGAGCCGGAACTGTCCGCCAAGGCCAAGGCGGCCAAAAAATGTGTGTTGGACAAGTTCGACATGAGAGCCAACCACATGTCTCTTTTAGATGATTGGAGAGACTCCGTTGTCAGGGATGCAGACCGAATGTACACGGCTGCCAATGGGCATGAATTTAATATGAGCCTTTCCACAGGGGAGAACTCCTGTCTTGGCTGCCATGAAGACAAAGAAAAATTTTGTGACAGCTGTCATACCTATGCATCGGTAACACCCTATTGCTGGGAATGTCACACAACCCCCAAGGAGATCAAATGATGGAAAAGAGCAGAAGAAGCTTTCTTAAAGTAGCAGGTATTGCTGCCATCGGATTGGGTGCTGCTCCGGCAATGAACTTTGCTGCATCTGATTCCCATGGGACTGCCACGGCGGTGAAGGGCAAAAATCACGAAGCACTTTCCGCCCATCGCTGGGGCATGGTAATCGATACCAATAAACTTAACGAAGAAGTGGTCGAAAGTATCAACCACGCCTGTCACAAAGCCCACAACGTACCTGATTTCAACCACGAGGTGGATGAAGAAAAATTTCCCAATACCCGTCCTGTCAACCCTAACCAGGATATCAAATGGATATGGGAAGAACACTTTAAGTATGCGTTTCCGGACAAGGAAGACGAATTTTTAGCGGAAAAGTTCAAGCATCTTCCCTTTCTGGTCACCTGTAACCATTGCAAAAATGCCCCCTGCGTCAAGGCATGCCCGACCCAGGCCACTTTTAAACGGGAAGACGGAATTGTGCTCATGGATTTTCATCGCTGTATCGGATGCCGATTCTGCATGGCTGCCTGCCCCTATGGTTCCAGAAGTTTCAATTTCAGGGATCCCAGGCCTTTTATCGATGAAGTCGTACCCGAGTTTCCCACCCGGACCAAGGGGGTGGTTGAAAAATGCAACCTGTGTGCCGAAAGGCTATCCATTGGGGAACAACCCCATTGTGTTGAAGCGAGTGAGGGTGCTATTGTTGTGGGTGATCTTGAAGATCCTGAATCTGACGTTCGGGTTCTTCTTAATGAAAACTATTCAATCAGACGTAAACAGGCCCTGGGTACAGAGCCCTCTGTTTACTATGTCGTTTAAGAGAGGCGAGTATGCTTGAGATAGCTTTAAAAGGAAGTAAGAACTATTGGTTATGGATAGTCCTTCTGCTCGCTGTCATGGGAGCCGGAGCACTTGCATATGTCGACCAATTCACGAATGGTCTGATGACCACCGGAATGAGTCGGGATGTTTCCTGGGGATTTTATATCGCCAACTTTACCTTTCTTGTGGGGGTTGCAGCAGGTGGCGTTATGGTCGTCATTCCCTTTTACCTCCATGATTATGAAAAATTCCATAGGATCACCATTTTGGGTGAATTTCTGGCAGTGGCCTGCTTGATCATGTGCCTGCTGTTCATTGTGGTGGATCTAGGTCAACCGACCCGGATGCTCAATGTTTTGCTCTACCCCACTTTCCACTCCATGCTGTTCTACGATATGCTGGTTCTTAACGGCTATCTGACCTTGAACATTGTCATTGGATGGAAGGTGTTGGAAGCAGAAAGAAACCAGGTAGAGCCCCCGGCATGGACAAAACCCCTGATTTACCTGTCAATCCCATTTGCCATTGGCATCCATACGGTAACTGCCTATCTGTATTGCGGCCTTCCCGGCCGTGGATATTGGCTGACAGCCGTATTGGCACCTAGGTTTTTGGCGTCCGCTTTTGCAGCGGGTCCTGCCTTTTTGATTATCCTGTGCTACTTTATCAGAAAATTCACCAAGTTTGATCCGGGTTGGGACGCCATGCAGACCCTTGCAAAAATTGTCTGCTGGGCCGTCATTGCCAACCTGTTCTTCTTTGTCTGTGAATGTTTTGTGGTATTTTATTCAGGCATCCCAAGTCACATGGCCCATCTACAGTATCTGCTCTTCGGATACCACGGATACCATGCTCTGGTGCCATGGATGTGGTCCGCATTTATTCTCATGGGGTTGGGTGCCGTCTTTTTGATCATCCCGAAATTGAGAAACAACGAGACGCTTCTGCCCGTCACCTGTGCCATGATTTTTGTCGGTGCATGGATTGACAAGGGTCTTGGAATGATTTCCGGTGGGTTTGTGCCCTCCCCTCTCCACCATGTGACAGAGTATGCCCCCACGGTTAAGGAAATCATGGTAACGCTTGGGGTCTATGCAACCGGATTTCTTGTGTTGACGATTCTATACAAGCTGGCCACAACGGTTAAAGAAGAGGTTCGGGGGTAATCATTTAAATAGGCTGGTCATTTAAATTTAAATGAAACAGCAGATTTTATGAACCTTAGAATTGTCTTAGAAATGATACAGGGGAGCTTTTTTTATTAAGAGCTCCCCTGTTTTTTTTTAAGCCTCCATGCCTAAAATTGCCAATTGGATATAAAAAATGAAGGCAAACACAAAAAACTTAGAACCAATTGGGTTACCCACCTCCTTGAACATTCCGGATCCATTTTTTGAAGAGAAAAAAAATGCATTTCTGGTGGCGGTCTATGAGAACAAGGGTGATAAAGCTGAAATAATCTATGGGCAGATTTTTAAAAGCGCCCGACTAAACACAGGACATCTGACGGAAACCCAGGAAAAACATCTTCGTCAAATTCAGGTGGCCTTCAAGCAATTTAAACCCTTTCTCCTGGTTCATGCCTCCCCCAAAATCGCTGACCAATACCTGGAACTTCAATCTATCATCCAAAAAAATGTCCGGGAGCAGTCAAGGCACCCAGAGAAAGTGACATATAATACCTGGCAAGAAAGAATGGATCTTGCCGACTGGCAACAAGAACGGCTCTTTACAAACGCCGTCACCTTTCAGATGACCTCGGGGTGTTCAAATTTTTGCCGGAGGTGCAATGAATGGGCATTGCCCAAAATCAGGTCCCATTTTACAAAAGACGCCGTGAACACCATTCTAAAAAAACTCATCCATTGCGAAAATCGGGATCTGTCCTTATACGGGGCCTCGGATCCCCTGGACTGGGAAGATTCCTCCAATGATCTTGAAAGTATTTTATCGGGCTTAGATGATCCTCCTCAATTTAGTATATTGACCAAACTTCCCAGGGGGAAAGAAAGACTGTTAAAGGGGTTGTTAGAAAAGAACTTCCCCCTTTCCGTCAGCCTGACCGACCGGAACAAATCCCGAATAGAGGCTCTGGAAACCAGGATAAACCGACCCATAACCAAACAGCATGCCTCAAAGGATCTGCTGATCCCGGCCGGGTTAGACGAAGATTTTATCTCAGTCAAGCCCTCCATCACCGATGCCTATGGGACAGAGATAACCCCTGAAGGCGCATTCATCATCATTCCCACCTTTACCAGCGGGTTACATCCCTTTGGCCACAAAAAGCTTCTTATCACCAAACAAACCGCCTTCTTCCCTGTTAAAAAGATTGGCCGCCAGGCCCTGCTGGTGGATTATTTCAAACCCCTTGAAGTGGTGGGCAGGGACAAGCACCCCTTTTACCTGCCAACACTGTTAGATGTTCAGGTGGAATCAATACTGCTGGACAATGGTTCCGATGAATTAACCCCACCTGGCATGAGAAGCCTTCGGGAATATTTTTCCATATTTGACGACATCCCGAGATTAAAGAGAAAGCGATTGACCCGGTCCGTGATGGGACGATTAAAAAAGCAATTTTTGACCCAGGGCAGATATAAAGGAATGACGGTAAAAAAGAAAACAGACTATCGAAAAAGAATCGCAGCCCATCTGGAATTTTGCAAAAAGAATGTGGTGACAGAATCCAGGCGCTGCGCCCTGTCATTTTTCCTAAAGGCTGTGACCACATTTA
>JAFLJU010000528.1 GCA_022712835.1 Desulfobacteraceae bacterium | reverse complement strand
TGTGGACGATGAAATCGTCAGTCGGAAAAAAATGATGAGAATCAGTACCGATTTTGGCACCTGTGAGGGGGTTCAAAGTGGGAAAGCCGCATTGAGTGCCATAAAGACAGCCCTGGAACAATGGCAACCATATGATTTGATCACCCTGGATGTTTCCATGCCGGACATTAGCGGAATAGAAGTATTGAGCACCATTCGAAAGATGGAAAAGGAAAAGGGCTTGGACGAAGAGGAGTGCACCAAAATTCTCATGGTAACCTCCCACTCCGATATGGAAACGGTTAAAGCCTGCATGGGAAAATGCAATGGGTATATGATCAAGCCTTTTAACAAAGAAATTGTGGTCGACAAATTAAAAAAGATCGGTCTGCTCCACTAATATTTATGGGGGAATCAAGAATTCCCCCATCACACTGGGTGCTGAATCCATTCAATTTTTATGCAAAAAGCGCTTTTGTAAATTCTTTGGCTTTATCTGCGGTCCTAAGCAATCTTTAAAGCAGGCAGGATGAGCCGTCTATCTTCAAGAATAATTTTCCCCGCTTTTTTAAGTGCTTTCATGGCCCGGGTAATCGTAACCCTATGGGCACCCGTTAAAAAACTAAGATCTTCATGGGTCAAAGGAAACTGAATCATCACACCCTGGGGACTTTGCGCCCCATGTTCTTTTGCAACATTGCTCAGAACCCTATAGAGGCGATCCTCAATATTTGCCACCGCAAGGTTGCCTACCCGGTCGGTAAGCTTGGAAATCCTTTCACTAAGGGTTTTAATGACCTGGAGACCAACCCTGGGGTGCTTTAGCACCAATTCTTCAAATTGGCTTCGAGTAAAACCACATGTCAATGTATCTTCAAGACAAATAGCACTGACAGGATACTGGCCTTCTTCAGAGAACATATTCTCTCCTACAAAGTCACCTGCCTTGCGTATATCGAGCATCAGCTCCGTGCCATTTTTAAGAACTTTGGTGAGCTTAATACGTCCCCCCTTGATAAGAAACACCTCATCGGCTGAATCACCCTGCAAAAATACTGATTGCCCTTTTGTCATCTTTTTTCTCAATGCTTTCTGGGAGAGTGCTTCAATATCTTTGGGCGCAAGGCTTTCAAATATCCAGAGGCTGCCAATACAAGTGGATGATAGCTCAATGTCATTCCCTGCAATCTGTTTACACAGGCAAGTCATTTTTGTGTCCTCCATGCCTAAAGCATTATTACAAACAATTCTATTAATTTATTAGCTTAGGCCGCCAATTTTATAACTTGAACGTTCTGTAACAAGCGTTAAAAATCATTGGTTTTATCGGTTCCTCTTTAAAGGGCTTCATCTGGTTTTTTAAATAGCCTCATGGCCATCAGCGCCTCTCTTACCTCTTGGGTTGCCTTATTTCTATCATGGCCATCTTTTAAAATTTTACCAAGGTTTTTTCCTGCTTGACATGCTTTTTCCATGCATGCCGCATCCTTGCTTACACAAGGGGTATTGTCTTTGGTTATTTTAAACCCATCTCCGTGTTGGGCGTGGATAGCCCCGACTTTACATGTCTCACCATATCCGCAATAAAAACAACCGGGAGCGCCCAAACCTTCCGCTCTATCGACTACTTGAATAAAATTATACATGCAAAATTGCTCCAAAATTTTAGCAACAACATCTGTCTGCCTCCCTCCTACTGAGACCGTCACAGCAGGTTTTCCCCAAAGTTCTTTATTTTCTTTATGACGAAACTGATACCAGCGTTCCAAAAAACTATGCATGTTTGCATTGAGAGTGGAAAAGAAATTACAGCCCCCAAGAATATAGGCATCCGCTTTTACAATTTTGTCCCTCAAAGGGGTAAAATCATCTTTTAATTTACATATATTATCATCGGCACAACCCATGCACCCAATGCACCCTTGTATGTTCTTACCTGCCAGGGAAACAAGGTCATACTCACACCCTGTGTTTTCTGCAACCGCTTTGACAAGCTTAAGTGTAGAGGATCGTTTTTCCATACGCGGACTTCCTGATATCGCTAAAATTTTCATGTCTCTTTTTCCTTGTTTAGTGTGATTTTGCTAGTTACTCTCAATTTTTTCCCACCATACGACATTGGAACCAAACATTTTGTAGCAATAGTTACAATAATAGATAATTTTTAAACAAATTTGAAAAACAAAAAGTATATCAAAAACCTGCCAATTATCCAACAGCCTTTTTCGTTGGAGGGTCGATGGATCTTGACATTTTATCGTAAAACTTTTATTTCCATGCGTATGAAAATAGACAATTCAAATCCAGCAGAAGTGCCCCATCACCTGCTCGATTTTAAGCGGATGCATCTAAACCCTTTTTCTCTTCATTTTTCAGGACCTGTCAAACATTTTGAGGCAAGGTATCAACGCGAATACCTTGAAAAATCGCTTACACATATTCGCATCGCCCTGATTTTAGCTTGCCTTCTTTATGCTCTTTTCGGCGTGTTGGATGCCATTCTCATCCCCTATAAAAAACATTTAATCTGGGCTATCCGCTATGGATTTGTCTGCCCGGGCATTTTACTGGTCGCCATCATTACCCGTTTCAAAATAGTGCAGCAACGGATCCAACCGATTTTGGCCGGACTCATCGTTCTGTCAGGCAGCGGTATTATCATGATGATCCTCATCGCGCCCCCTCCCATCAGCTATTCCTACTATGCCGGTTTGATTTTGATTTTTATTTTTGGATATACCTTTGTTCGTGTACGGTTTCTCTGGGCCTGTCTGGGTTCCTGGATGGTTGTTTTGCTCTATGAGGTGGCAGCCATTGCCATCGCCCAGACACCATGGCCAATCATTATCAACAATAATTTCTTTTTTATAAGCGCCAATGTTGTGGGTATGCTGGCCTGCTATTCCATGGAAAGGTATGATCGCCGTGATTTTTTTCTAACCCAGCTGTTAACAGAGGAAAAGGAGAACGTCCGCAAAGCCAATCAAAATCTGGAAAACCGAGTGCAAGAAAGAACCACCCAGTTAGAACTTGAAATCAAAACACGGAAGCATGCCCAGGCTTTATTACTGGAAAGCAAAAACAAATACAGACAATTATTTGATAATGTCCCGGCGGGAATATTCGAAATTGATTTTATAACCCGTAAATTTACCCATGTGAACCATATTCTGTGTGAGTATATGGGGTACACAAAAAAAGAATTTTTGTCTCTGAATCTATTTGATCTTGTGACCGAGGACAACAAAACAACTCTCAAAAACAAACTTGAATCGGTTGCGGCTGAGAATAAAAAATCAGACACCATTGACATCAATCTCTTAAAAAAAAATGGCCAACAAATATGCACCATTTTGACCGGTGATTTTATTTATGATAAAGGGATATTGCAGGGTGCAAGGGGTGTGGCCCATGATATTTCCCAACGAAAACGGCTTGAAGCAGAAAAAATAACCAACCAAAAAATCCTGGAAGAACAAAAAAAACTGGCTCTGGTCAGACAAATTGCAGGAAAAATGGCCCATGATTTTAATAATATTCTGGGCATTATCATGGGCACCGCCGAGTTATCTCTGATGGACTACAAGGATCACGAAACAAAAAAATCCCTTGAAACAATATTTGAGCAGACCTTGCGGGGAAAAAATCTCACAAAAAACCTGGTGGCCTTTGCAAAGGATCAGCCTCCCAATCAGATTTTTTTTAAAATTTGTGAAAAAATTGATCAGGCACTGACCCTCTTAAAAAAAGATCTCGAATCAATTGAACTGATCAGGGCAAATAATGGCGACACCCCCGAGTTACTTGCTGATCCAGAGATGATAGCACATTCACTTGCAAACCTTATTCAAAACGCTATCCATGCCACCAGCAAAACCGATCATCCCCAAATCTGTATCAGTTCGTTTTACCGGAACAATGAAATTTGTGTTGAAATTGACGACAACGGGTGTGGAATCCCTAAGGAACACCTTGAAAACATTTATGATCCCGCCTTCACCTTAAAAGGGACTAAAGATGTAAGCGGTTCCTATAAATCGGGCATTAAAGGAACGGGTTATGGAATGGCCAATGTAAAAAAATATATTGAACAACATCAAGGAAGAATTGAGGTGGTATCCAAACTTGGACAAGGAACAAAAGTCAGCCTATGTTTACCGGCTATTCAAAAAAACCTGACCAAAGCAGATCCCCTCCCCGTTCTGGAAAAGTTAACACATTTTGAAAAACAGATTCTGGTGGTTGAAGATGAATCGGCCATCTCAGACATACAATACCGGGTATTAACCCAATCTCCATTCAATCACACCGTGGAGATTGCCAACAACGGACAGGCAGCCATGGATATGTTTGATGCAAAGCAATATGACCTTATCAGCCTGGATTATATACTTCCCGGAAATATCAATGGAAAGGATGTGTATTCCCATATTCGAAACACAGACAAACAGGTTCCCATATTGTTTGTTTCGGGAAACATAGAATTTTTAGAATCCATCAAACTATTGAAACAAAAAGATGCCTGTATTGATCATTTGTCAAAGCCCTGTCAGAACATGGAATATGTCACCCGCATTACCCAACTGCTGGAAAAAATCCCGGCAAGATAAAACCCATCCACACACAAAATGGCCACGCCTAGGAACCCACCCAGGGGGAAGATCTTAGATCTTATTTAAGCCAGGTTTTCTTTTTGACAAGGGTATAAAAACTTACCATGATCAGGGCCATGCACAGTCCGAGGTGACCAAGATTCATCGCGTAAATCAGGGTGTGGGAAAAATAGACCCCGGGCAAATTCCGGATCACCATGAGCCCGCCGGAAACCATAAGCCCCAGGAGAATCATTCCCTTAACCAATCCGGAAACACTTATTTTGGTAAGGGATCTCTTACTCAAAACAAAATCTACCACCCCATAAACACAGAGGGCAACAAGAAGGGATGCAAAAATATAATGCATGGCATGGGTGACATAAAACTGGGCCAGCCAGCCAAACCCGGGAATATCCGCGATATAATACCGCTTGAAAATCGGCATCTGGGCAAACCCGGTCAGGGTAATAAAAAACAGGAGAATCCCATATATATGGTTTTTGGGTTTATGGACAGCGGCCATCATGCATCCTCCTTTACACGGTTATAAAATTTTCCAAATGCTGCAAGGGCACCGGCAATGGGGGCAAGGAGCATGGCCCGGGCAAGGTTACTGCCGTCTGCCATCCTGTCTTCCTCCTTTTCCATGGGGGGACGTCCTTTTCCGGTTTCAAGAACCAACTGGTCAAAGGGGACCTGTGATACATAAATAGTGTTGGTACCGCCGTTTTCCGTTTCACCGTAAATATATCCATTGATCTGCTTTGCCAGGGCATGGGCCTTTTCAATCATTTCAGACCGGGGACCTATAGTCTGAACATTTTCCGGGCATGCCTCAATACAAGCCGGCATCTCCCCTTTTTCAAGTTTTTGATAACATCGATCACACTTATACATCACCCCGTTCCCAGCCAGACTAGGCAAGATATCCAGATATAGGCCCACACCGGTCTGACGCTGGGGCACATTCCAGGGACAAACCGACTTACACTTGGAACCCCCCAGACAGATATCGGAATCAATCCGGGAAAGCCCGTTGGGTTCCTGCTTGGCAGCACCCCAGGGGCACAGCTTGACACAGGGAGGATTTTCACAATGCATGCACCGCCTGGGGATGGTCAGCTCAAATTCCTCTCCCGCAAACGTTGCTGTGGCCGGCTGGATGAAAAGCCAGTTATAGGGCGTCAAACGATTGCTTACATCCTTTTTATCAGACCAGTCCGCAACCGGCACCCGCTTGGGAAACATTTGGGGAAAGGGGCGTTCAGGAGCCGGGAATTTGGGTGCATTGGACTCTTGGCAGGCATAAACACATTCCTCACACCCGATACATTTACGAATATCAATCACCGTCACCAGCGATTCTGTGTTTTCCCGGGCCAAAGAAGAAGCGGCCCTCACCATGCTGCTGGTAACCGCCACAGATCCTGCGGCCGTGAAGGATCCTTTTAAAAATGACCTTCTTGAAATTTTTGATGTCATGATTTTCCTCTATTACCCGATGGCTTTTTCCAGGTCAAACGGGTTATCCTTGTTTCATGAAGTCCTGGAACCCCATTGTGTTATAACTTTTGGTATGGATATACCTTAAAATCAGAAGCAATTGGGATGAATCCACATATCCTGGGATACTATTGATCTTTGTACCGTCCGGTTCCAGAAACCACATGGTGGGAAGTCCTTTGACCTTCCACTCATCAGAAAGCACCTGATTTTGATCCGTATCCACCTGGACACTGACAAAATTATTTTCCAGATAGGCCAGTATCTTTTGATCCTTAAACGTGGTCTCTTTGAGTTTCGTGCAATAGCCACACCAGGGGGCATGGAAATATAAAAAGATCGGTTTCCCTTTATTGGCTGCCATGGCCATGCCCGGCGTATAGTCTTTCCAGGCGATACTCTCCCCCGTATTTTCTCCGGTGCTTGCCAGTGTGGTGGCCTCTCTTGATACGGATCCCGCAAGAACCGCTGCCGGGATAGCAGGTTTTGCCAATTTTGATTTGAAATACAGCCCCCCCCCTGCAATCGCCAGGGCTAGGAGCACAACAACCAATACATTTTCTTTTTTCATTAAATATCCTTTGGACAATTCCCGGGCAACTTCCCGGGAAGTTTTCAACCCTATTGTTATCCTAATTATTCTGATTTAAAGCAAAGATGATGCCAATGGAAAGTCAACCCA
>JAFLJU010000381.1 GCA_022712835.1 Desulfobacteraceae bacterium | reverse complement strand
TTTACTTCCTGAACACCGGCAGCTGCCTGGCTGACATTGCTTGAAATTTCCTGGGTGGTGGCCGATTGTTCTTCTATGGCGGTTGCCACAGACGAGACAATGGTATCGATTTCATTGATGATCTCAACGATGGATCCTATGGCGGATACAGATTCCCGGGTGCTTGCCTGTACGTCGCCAATCCGTGAACCGATTTCCTGGGTGGCTTCTGCCGTCTGCTGGGCAAGGGCCTTGATTTCTGCGGCAACTACGGCAAACCCTTTCCCTGCCTCACCCGCTCTTGCCGCCTCTATGGTGGCGTTGAGTGCCAGCAGGTTCGTCTGTTCGGAAATATCTGAAATGGTTTCCGTGACCTTGGAAATCTCCAGAGCCGCCTTGCCCAATTCGTCTACTTTCTTGGAAATATGTTCGGCTTTGTTCACCGCCTCAGACGTGGTTTGGCTGCCCCTGGCGGTATTTTGAGCAATTTCATTAATAGTTACAGACATCTCTTCTGCTGCTGCAACAATCATCTGGAGACTGGCCGTGGTCTGTTCGGTGGCCGCAGCCACACTGTTCATACTGGTGGCCATTTCTTCGGCTGCGGAAGCGACATTATTTGCTTTTGGGGAGGATTGTTCCGAGCCCGAGGCCATCTGTTCTGAAATGGCCGAAAGTTCCGTTGAAGAGGATGTTAAGGTCTGGACACCGCCTGTAATATCCGTGAACATATTGTTCAGGTTTTGGGTCATCTCTTTCATGTTGCCATAGACTCCCGTGATTTCTTTGCCCCCTGTATCGAACTCAACGGTAAGATCTCCCTTGGCGATACTGTCGGCAATTCTGGCGATTTCAGATGGATCCTGTCCCAACTGGGCCATGATACCCCGGACAAACCAGAGGACAACCAAAAGCGTTAGGACCAGAAAAATACCGCCCGTCAGCAGAACCATATTTCGAATTTCAACAACCGGTGCCATAAATTCGGCCTCATCCTGGGTCACACAAACGCTCCAACCGGTTGCGGCAACCGGTGCAAATCCGGCTATTTTAACAACCCCTTTATAAGTATAGGTGTCTACACCGGATTTTTGATCGATCATTTGATCCACAATCGACTCCATGCCGTCCAGTTTGGTAAGATCCAGTTTCAGTATATGGTCATTGTTGGGATGCGCTATGATCAGGCCATTTTTATCTGCCATAAAGGGGTAACCGGTCTTTCCCAGCTTTACCTGGGTAATTTTCTTTGACAGGGTATCCAGTTTAACCGATATCCCGAACATCCCTATAAACTTACCGGAAGCTGTTTTAAGCGGTACGGCCACCACGGTATTGGGGACCCCCTCCTTGGATATAGACGGAGAGCCAATGATGACGGTTCCGCTTTTTTGAACTAAAGAAAAATACTCCCTGTCTTTTACCGATAATTTTTTTGTTCGCAAAATGCCACCCTTGCTTTCTGATATAAAGGTTCCTTGGGCATCCGTAACAAAGAAAATATTATAATCTTTTCCGACTTCATTAAACGCATCGCCCAGAAAACTGTCCAGGGCTTTTAAATCGGTCATTGCATTGTCCACCCCAACCCGGGCCACTTCAGCAGCGGCATTCCTAATTATCGGATCAACAGCCAGCCCTTTTGCAAACTTAATTTCCTGGGTCATAGCGACATCCACCATGGCGGACATGTTGTGCGCCACCATCTGAACCTGGCCTTTTGCAAGGGAAAGAAGCGCTGTAGAAGATTTATTGATTGAAAACAGACCGACAACCATTAAAGGAATGATCGCAGCCAGAACTCCCCCGACAATAAGTTTGAATTTTAGTGATCTTTGTTTCATTTTTCCCATCCTTGAATTAATATTATTGTACCCTCATTGAAATTTAAATTATTTCGTGTTTTAATCCGGTTAATATCCACCGATATTTGGTTCCCCCTGCCATCCCATTACTTCTTTTGTCCGTTGATAAATTTTTTTTAAAACAGATGTGATATCTATGTAATCACTGTCTGAATAACTGATAAAACTAGGATGTAACTGTAGCCCAGATGCCACCATCCCCTTTGTCCTGTCGGGCAAAACCAGGATTAATCGGATATTGTCGAACAACGATTTCAGGCCGAGCCATTGATCGATATCTTTTTGACAGGTCACAAAAATCACGATAACCGCGACTCTGTTCAATGGCCGGCCAAGTTTCCGGAATAAATTACCGATTGAAGTGATGGTATCAATTTGAATTTTTGGGAGTTTATCTTGAATTGAAATGGTCAGTTTTTTTCCCATTTCCGTTCTATTTTCTGCGTATATGATAAGTTTCATTTTTCCCCTCATCCCTTTTATTCCAACCAAGATTGTCGTTCCTCTTTCATTAGAGCAGGATGTGTGCCAGGAAAGGTCTTTTTGGATTTTTTGAGCAATAACAGCTGGTTATGAAAAAAGACGCCTGGTCTTTATCGGCTGAGGGCCGGGTTATTCCTATAAACAGGAATGGGGTTGTTCCTGTTTATGGGAATCAGGAACCACCTTGACTTATGGATAAATGAGAGGGGCGAAGAGGTTAGGACGGACCGAAACCAGGAAGACCATGTTTTTTTAAAAGCCCGTATAACCGGGATTGGGAGATGCCGGAAATGTTACAGGCAATCTTGCGGTCACCATTTGAACGAAGTATCAACTCTTTTAAATAGTTTTTTTCAAGGGTTGTCCGGTAATCTGCAAATGAGGGCAGTTCATTTTTTTCTCGGCTACTAATGGTTCCGGGAATTTGGGGCGTTGGGCTTAAAACCGGATCAAATTCGAGTTCAGACATCCTGTATTCCGGGGGCAGGTGTTTGGGGAAAAGTGTTGGGTCGCTGCCCGCCGAGGCCAGGACATACTCCAATACATTGATCAGTTCCCGCACATTTCCGGGCCAATTGTGTTTAGACAATATTTTGAAAAATTCAGATGAAATTGCCTTGGTTTCCATTTTGTATCTGTTGGCAAGTTCATGGAGTTTTTTAACGGCAATTTCCTCGATATCCGTTTGTCGGTCCCTTAGGGGGGGTAATTTTATCTCCATGGCACGGATCCGATACAGCAGGTCCTGCCGGAAGGTATTTTCCTTTACCATTTGATCTAAATCCAGGTTTGTGGCCGCAACCAACCGGATATTCACAGGGATTTCCTTGTTCCCGCCAATGGGGCGGACGGTTCTTTCCTGGAGGGTTCGCAAAAACGATTTTTGAGCCGTGAGTGGCAGATCTCCGACTTCATCCAGCATCAATGTGCCGCCATTGGCCTGGACCAGAAGCCCGTCCTGTTTTTTGCCGGCTCCTGTGAACGCTCCTTTCTCATGCCCGAACAGGGTGCTTTCCACCAGGGTTTCCGGCAGGGCACCGCAATCAACGGCAATAAAGGGGTTTCCGGCTCTTTTGCTGTTCTCGTGGATCGCCTTTGCGAACAACTCTTTGCCTGTTCCGGTCTCCCCTGTGATCAATACACTTGCATCTGTTGACGCCGCTTTCCCAACCTCTTCTAAGCATTTCTTGACGGCATTGGATTCTCCAATGATATCGGATCGGACCAGGGGGATTAAATGGGGGGTGGTAAGTTTTTCTTTTCGATATTGAAGGGCCCTTGTAATCGGCAGGGAGACTTCGTCAAGGAGAAACGGTTTTTGAACATAATCCCATGCCCCGTATTTAAAGGCAAGTTCTGCTCCCCTGGCATCCCCGGTTCCGGTGATGATAATCACCTCGGGAGAATGATGCCCGCCGGTAAATTCAGGCAGTAGATCCAACCCGTTGCCATCGGGAAGCTCCAGGTCAAGAAGGACCAGGTCAAATTCCTGACTTTTAAAGAACGCACGGCCCTCTTTGAGGGTATGGGCTATTTCAAATTCATATCCCATTTGTTTGAGCAGTTTGCTGAAAAAAAGACAGATTTTCGAATCGTCATCAATTACCAATATCCGTATCATTGTTTAATTCTGCCCTGGGTGTTTATTTAATGAATCACTTATAATTTGTGATAGTTCACTGGTAATAATGGGTTTCATGACCATCTCGGAAATACCGCAGGCCTGAATATCTTTAGAAGTTAAGCCATCACTGAACCCTGTGCACAGAACAATCGGGATATCAGGTCGTTGTGTTTTTATGAGAGATGACAGCTCAAGACCTGTCATTATAGGCATGGCCAGGTCGGTTAGAATGAGATCAAACCCCATGGGGTCCTGCTTGAATCGTTCAATGGCATCTACCCCATTTTTCATACAAACAACCTTATACCCGAGATTTATCAGCGCCAGGGAGGTCCATTCAAGAATGCTGGGCTCATCATCAACAATCAGGATTCTGCCTTTCCCCGTTATCGGCAGTTTGGGTTCATGGGTTTCATCTTTTCCGGTTCCGGTGGTTTGTTCTGGAATCAGCACCTGAAAAATAGACCCCATGCCTGGTTCACTGTAGACGGAAATATGGCCGTTCATCTCCTTAATTATCCCATAAACCAAGGAGAGTCCCATCCCCGTACCCTCACCCTTCACTTTTGTTGTGAAAAAAGGTTCGAAAATTTTTCCGATTATTTCTTTTGGAATACCAGACCCTGTGTCTGAAACGGTTAGCTGAACATATTGTCCGGGTACCAATCCTTTTAATTGAAAGATGTCATCGGGCAATATATCAATGGATTTGAGTGTCACATCAAGTACCCCTCCTTTTTTTTTCATGGCCTGGGTCGCATTGGTAAAAAGGTTCATGAACACTTGATGTAATTGGGTGGGATCTGCCAGAACAATACTTTCTGAGTTGGAAAAATGTTTGTTTATCTCAATATTTGGGGAGACCGAAGCCCTTAAAAATTTCACACATTCCTTGGCCAGGGAAGCTATCCGTACCAGATCCTTTTGAACATCTGATTTGCGGCTGAATGTCAATATATGCTTCACCAGTTCCCGGGCTCTTAAACCCGCTTCCAGAACCTGGTTCAGGTTGTTTACGGTTTCATCATCCTTGGTTGAGTTCAGTTTTGCAAGTTCCGTAAACCCGAAGATAGAGGAAAGAATATTATTAAAATCATGGGCAATCCCTCCTGCAAGGGTGCCCAGAGCTTCCATTTTCTGGGTCTGCTGGATACGTGCTTCCATTTTTTTGCGCTCGGTGATGTCCTGAACGGTTCCCCTGAGGAAATGGCCATTGGGTCCTGGTTCGGGTTCCGGTTCACAGATGGAATTTATCCATTTCACCTTCCCCGAGGGCAGAACCAGTTTAAACTCACTATTATAGGAGAGACCTTCCAATGTGGCCTTTTGAACGGCAACTTTATACTTTTTCCACCATTTTCCCCCATATATTTTTTTAAGCTCTGTAAAAGAATAAGGACCCAGGCTTGGATCACGTTCAAAAATTTGATACACCACTTCAGACCAGACACGAACATTGGTTGCAGGATCAATGGACCAATTACCAACCCGGGCAATTTTCTGTGCAAGCCTCAGGTCTGTATTGGTTTTCACCAGTTCTTTTTCCATATTTTTACGGTGGGTGATATCCCTTGTAATCCCCAGTATTCTGTCCGGGAGACCCTTCTCATCTCTCAAAAATCGGGCACTAACTTCTGTCCAGATTTCTGAACCATTTTTTTGGGTCATCTCCAATTCAAATACCCCGGTGCGGTTTGGATCCACGCCCTTTTCGGACTCCC
>JAFLJU010000686.1 GCA_022712835.1 Desulfobacteraceae bacterium | reverse complement strand
CCCTTGGCGGTGCCAAAATTACTCGATTTTTTATTAGGGGAAACCTGGGTAACTATTTTAATCGAATCATGGGCGGCTCTTTTATCACTCTTGGGATCGGGATCGTTATTTCAGAACAATAATCCCTACAAATAGTTATCCTCTTTTTGCCTATCCCCAGAATCAAAAAGATTTCAGGCCCTGGCAAGACCCAGAACATCCACCCGGTTGGCTCCGGACTTCAATAACAGCCTTGCCGCCTCTCCGCAGGTGGCGCCAGTGGTATAAACATCATCCACCAGCAAAATATTTTTCCCAAAAAGAATTGTTTTGCCCTTGATAGCAAAAGCGCCCTTCAGGTTATCTTGCCGCTGTTGGATGTCAAACCCGGTTTGGGGCCGGGTGAATTTCACTCTCAGAAGCGTACGAGTGTCAATCTGCCAACAGGGATTTGCCCCATGAATTGAACGATATTTTTTTTCAAAATTTCGGACCAGGAGAAAAGACTGGTTAAACCCCCGGAGTTTCATTTTTTTAAAGTGCAACGGAATGGGCAGGATCAGATCAATGGAGGCAGTTTCAAAGAATCGTTCAAAGGCTTCGAACAGGTAGGTTTCAAACACCCGGGCCAGGGATAACTTTGACTGATATTTAAATATTGGGATGGCCTCTTTGATAATCCCTTGATATTGAAATGCGGCTCTGACCTTATGGATCAAAGGCGGCGTAGCCCGGCATATCTCACAAAGATGATTTTCATCATTTTTCAAACCGGAAACCAGATCACCGGAATCCGAATCACCGGAATCCGGCTCAATCCGATCAAACATCCGGCCGCATGCAAGACAAAAAGGAGGGGTGAAGCCAAGGGGTTCAAAGGGGAGGCAATCATCACAAAAACAGGCAGAAAGCCGTGGGTCATCTGCTCTGTCCACATTTATATAGGCCCTGCATTTCAGACATTGGTAAGGAAATACCAGGGTCTGAAATGCAAAAACAAGCCTTTTTATTGTGCAAAAAGAATCTGCTCTGCGATAATCCTTGAGAATCTGGAACATGTCACCTCTTCTCCCCCACTGATCTGGGAAGCCAAATCCGCTGTGACCCGGCCCTGGGCCAAGGCCTTTGAGACACCGTCTCGAATAAGATCCCCAACCTTATGCCACCCCATGTGATCAAACATCATGGCCCCGGACAAAATAAGGGAACAGGGGTTTGCCATGTCTTTACCTGCGATGTCCGGGGCAGTCCCGTGGGTGGCTTCAAACACCGCACAGGCCTCCCCGATATTGGCACCCGGAGCCATCCCTAAGCCCCCGACCTGGGCAGCCAGGGCATCGGAGATATAATCCCCGTTCAGATTGGGACAGGCAATAATATCAAAATTATCCGGCCGCAACAAAACTTCGGCAAACACCATATCGGCGATTCTGTCCTTGATCACCACAACGCCGTCGGGTACAACCCCTTCATGGATTTCAAACAAGATTTCCTCGGTGATCACCCGATCTCCAAAGGTTTCAAAAGCCGCTTCATATCCCCATTTCCGAAATCCCCCTTCGGTAAATTTCATGATATTGCCCTTGTGCATCAGGGTCACACTTTTCCGATTGTTTTCAAAAGCATATTCAAAGGCACGTATCACAAGCCGTTTAGTTTTTTCCGGTGACATGGGCTTGATACCGATGGAACAGGAAGCTGGCAAATCACAATTGAGTTCATTGTTTAAAAGACCCAAAAGCTTTGTAACCTCCCGGGATCCTGAGTCCCATTCAATACCGGCATAGAGATCTTCGGTATTTTCCCGAAAGACAACCATATCCACCCGCTCGGGATGACACACAGGACTTGGCACCGGCGGATAATACCGCACAGGGCGAATACAGGCATATAGATCCAGTTGCTGACGGATTTTAACGTTTAAACTGCGCATCCCTTTTCCCACCGGGGTTGCCAAAGGCCCCTTAATGGCCACCCGATGGGTTTTTATGGTATTTAATGATTCATCGGACAAATACTCACCGGTTTGTTCAAATCCCTTTTCACCTGCAAAAAGTTCCAGCCATTCCACCTTTTTTTCCGATCCGAATGCCACCTTTACCGCGGCATCAAAGACTATTTTTGCTGCAGGCCAGATGTCTCGTCCGATACCATCCCCTTCAATATAGGGAATGATGGGTCTGTTTGGTACGTTCAGTTGACCGGTTTCGTCCATTGTTATGGGTGTTGGTGTTATGGATGTTGGTGTAGTGGGTGCTGATGCAATAGGTGTTGACGTAATAGATTCCGGTGAAATGGGTTCTGACATTTTTTTAGTTTCCTTTGGGTGCCAATTGCACGCTACGCTGGCGATTGGCCTCATACATGGCCACACCACCTGCCACAGAGGCATTTAATGAATTAATTTTCCCTGAAATGGGAATGGACAAAATAAAATCACATTCTTTTTTCACCCCGGGCCGGATCCCTTTATGCTCCCCGCCAATGACAAGGACAACATTCCCGGTGAGATCGGCATCATACAACCCGGTATCTCCATGGGCATCCAATCCGAAAATCCATGCCCCGGCATCCTTTAACTCCCTTAAGATGGAGGCGGTATTGGTAATCATTAAGATATCAGCATGTTCCATGGAACCAGCCGAACTTCTGGAAACCGTGGATGAGGGGGGACAGGATCGATCCTTGGGGATCAGGATATAGTCCACATCCGCACAAAGGGCGGTTCGGATCAATGCACCCAGATTATGGGGATCTTCAATACTTTCGGTCACTAAAATCAAACAAGGTGTTTCTCTTTTTGCAAGCAGGGATATCACTTGGCTCGCCTTTTTTGTAGGGAAAAGACCAGCCCTGGCCACAATCCCCTGGTGGGGAGCAAACTCGGTCATCTTATCCAATTGTTTGGGGTCGGTATATTCAACTTGAATCCCCTTTTGTTCAGCAAGTTCAATCACCTTATCTGCCCTGCCGGCAGATCGTTTACTGGAAATATAAATCACTTCAAACTTCCGTTTTCCGGCACGCAACCCCTCATACACGGAATGGAAACCAAATAATATTTCTGTTTTTTCTTTCGCCATTGTCAGGACCTCATTTCATTTTCGAAAATCGAACACAGATCCGCAATGGCCTGGTCGATCTCATCATTGACAATCACATGGTCATAGGCCGACTGCTGATCTATTTCCAGCTGTGCATTTTCCATGCGATGTAAAATTACCGTTTTTGAATCCGTCCCTCTATTTTCGAGCCGCTGCAAAAGCACTTCAATGGAGGGGGGCAAAATAAAAACAGACACAAGCCCAAGTTTAGAATTCATTATCTGTTTTGCCCCCTGGACATCAATGTCCAAAAGGATGTTCTCCCCTGCTTCCAGCTTTTTTGTTACAAAGGCTTTGGAAGTTCCATAAAAATTTCCATGGACCTGTGCCCATTCAATCCATTGGTTTTGGTCAATCAGGGTTTGAAATTCTGGCTCATCTATAAAATAATAATCTTTCCCGTGTATTTCTCCTGTCCGAGGCTTCCGGGTGGTATGAGAAATCGAATAAAACAATTGGGGAATTTTTTTTAATGCCTGCCCGACCAATGTGGTTTTACCGGCACCTGAAGGAGCGGAAATCACAAACAGAGTTCCTTTTTTTTCCATTTTATCTGCCCTGACTTAGGATCTTATTATTGGATCCATTTATTGTATTATTTTGCTATCTTCTTGTCATCTTTGCCTGACTCTTTGGATTTTTCTTCCCCCTCTTTCAGGAGAGATTCGAAACGGGAGGACAAGGTTTCTGCCTGGATGGCCGACAGAACAACATGGTTGCTGTCCGTGATGATAATCGCCCTGGTTTTTCTGCCGTGGGTGACATCAATGAGGCTACGAGCATCTTTTGCTTCATCCTTAACCCGTTTCATTGGGGAAGAATTGGGGGATAAAATTGCCACCACCCGTTCTGCCACCACGGTATTTCCAAAGCCAATATTTAAAAGGACCGGTTCCATAACTTTTCCTTGGGTACTGCTGTTGATGGTTATTTAAATTTATATAAAACTCCGGCCATGCCGGTTATTCGATATTCTGAACCTGTTCTCTGATCTTTTCCAACTCAGACTTCAGGTCCACCACCATGTGGGAAAGAACCGCATTACCGGCCTTGGACCCAATGGTGTTAAATTCTCTGTTAAACTCCTGGATCAAAAAGTTCAGTTTTCTTCCCTGGGAATCTTTAGCATCCATGACTTCCCGAAACAGACTGATATGGCTGGCCAGCCGAACAATTTCCTCGGACACATCGCTCTTGTCACTCAAAACCGCCACTTCCTGGGCCAGTCGGACCGGGTCAATTCCATCGGCATCCGCAGTCAGTTTGGCGATCCGTTCCATGAGCCTGATTTTATAAACCCCGGGGATCTTGTCAGCTTCCTTTGTCAGGGCCTCCATGCATCCTTCAATATAATCGATCCTTGAACTTAAATCCTGAAAAAGATTTTCCCCCTCCTGGCGGCGCATGGAATCCAATTGTCCGGTGGCAGTTTCAACCGCCAGAAATACCACCTCCCTTAACAAGTCCGCATCCACCTGCCTCTGGGAAGGAATAATAATATTTCTGGCAGCCAGAATGTTGTCAAGAGATATATCTGTGGCAAGTTTCAGGGTTTCTTTCACTTTTTTTAATGCCGTAAAATACCCCGCAGCTTTTACCTCATCCACCTCAAACAATTCAGATTCCTGGGTATCATCCGTGAAATTTACGCGGACTTCAACCCTTCCCCGGTCATGGGTTTGGGCAATCAGTTTTTTGATTTGCTCCTCAAAAGGCTGGCAGACCTCGGGCAGGTGAATGGCAAAATCCAAATGCCTGGAATTATAGGAGCGAATGGTCACATCCGCTGTAATACCATCCTTTGTATGGGATGCCTTTGCAAAAGCCGTCATGCTTTTTATCATAAAATTTTCCTTTCCTTTAAATCCAGAATATACTTGTTCCTGACCTTTTCGAGAAATTTTGTTACCGCATCAGAGGCATAATCCGGGTAGGTCCATTCCAGGGTTTTAAATCCCTTTTTGGTATAGATCAAGGTCAGATCTGCATAGATGTTGTTGCCGATATAAATCCTGTGGGAATATTCTTTACCCGTTGCAAGGACAAACCGGGAAGATAAAAGATAGCCCGGATCAATATTTACCTGACGATTGCCCTGGGATAAACAACTCTTTTCCAGTTCATTGGTGGCAAGTTTAATAGATGAGAGCATGTCCTGTTCAATGAGAGGCTTAAAGGCGATCACCCGACGGTACAAAGGGGATCCCATTTCTTTATAATAATAGTCTGTGAAATCAAAATCAAACCATTTTGAAATAATATCGCAGGGGCCTGCAATCTGCTCAAGCCCATCAAAAATCTGATCAAACACCTGCTTTTCCTTCATAAAAACAGAAATGACCAATTTTGCCGGATCCGGTGGTTTCGGGGTGCTCATCTCTATACAGGCTTTGCTTCTTCAATAAGCATAATGGGAATATCATCCCGGATTTCATAACACAGGGAACAGGCATCACACACAAGCCCATCCTGATTTTGGGTCAAAACTACCTCTCCCTTGCATTTGGGACAGACCAGAATCTCCAATAATTCTTTGGAAACTGCCATGGTGGTTCTCCTTATGATGAGTATGGTCCCTTTAGGGTCCATGTTTAAAATTGGGGGTCTTTGATTATATGGTTTGGTATTATTATTTGCCTGTCTTGGAACCCTGCATGGACTGTAAGTTATAATATGCGCCTTTTAAGGCCATCAGCTCCTGATGGGTGCCCTGTTCGGCAATGGAACCGTTTTTAAGCAGAATCACCCGGGAAGCATAATCGATGGTTGAAAGCCTGTGGGCAATGACAAAGGAAGTTCTGCCCTTCATGAGGTTTTCCAGAGCACGCTGCACCAATTGTTCTGCCTGGGAATCCAAGGCCGAGGTGGCTTCGTCTAAAATCAACACCGGCGCATCCTTGATCAAGGCCCGGGCAATGCAGATCCGCTGTTTTTCTCCCCCGGACAACCGGGAACCAAGCTCTCCGATCACGGTATCATACCCCCTGGGGAATCCCAGGATAAACTCATGGGCAAAGGCTGCCTTTGCAGCCTTCTCAATCTGTTCATCCGTGGTATCCATTCGTCCGTACCGGATATTATCCCTGACCGATTCATTGAATAAAATGGGTTCCTGGGTCACGATGGAAATATGGTCTCTAAGGGATTTAACAGACAGGTCCCGGACATCCCTACCGTCAATTAATATACGCCCGGAAGACACATCATAGAGCCTGGGGATCAAATTGACTAAACTTGTTTTCCCGCCCCCGCTCATTCCCACCAATGCCAGCACCTCGCCCGGGGACACCCGAAGATTGATATTTTTTAAGGCTGGGGTTTCATCTGCCCCATAGGAAAAACTCACGTCATCAAATTCCAGATCAAAGGCCGAACCTTTGAGAATTTGCGGGTTCTGCTTTTCAGAAATAGTCTCTTCCTGTTCCAGGATATCAAAAATCCGGGAGGCCGCTGCCACCCCTTCCTGGATTGTATTGTTCAACCCGGACAATTTTTTAACCGGATCATAGAGCATCATTACCGCGGTTAAAAATGAGAAAAAGATGCCCGGGGTAGAGGTCCCGTTGATCACCCGCATCCCGCCGAACCAGATAATAAACGCAATCCCTAAGCCCCCGAGAAACTCCATGATAGGAGAAGACAATGCCTTGGCAACAACCTTTTTCATTTCAAGCCGGAACAGTTCCTGGGTCTTTTCCTTAAACCGTTTTTTTTCAAACGCTTCCAGGCTGAAAATTTTGATGATCTTGGCCCCGGAAAAGGTCTCATGGAGAAAAGAATTTAAATCTGCCATGGTTTCCTGGGAGCCGGTTGAATAACGCCTGACCCGTCGGCCAAAAATCAAAATAGGATAAAATGCCAGGGGCAGCACCAGAAAGGCTCCGCAGGCCAATTGCCAATCCCGGTAAAAGATAACCCCCAAAAAAGCTATCACAGAGAAAGAATCCCGGAAAATATTAATAACGGCCGTGGATACCATCCCCTTGACAATGTTGACGTCATTGGTGATCCTGGACATGAGAGCCCCGGTTTTTTCCTTGTGGATAAAGGCGATGGGCAGATCGGTAATCTTTTCATAAAGGGAATCTCTGAAATACCGGATGATTTTTTCACCGATATAATTCATCAAATATTCAGACCCATAGGACCCAAGTCCCTTGAGCAGAAAGACCAGAATGGCCAGGCCAGGAATCAGCAGGAGCATTTCTTTGTTTTTGCCTATGAAGATATCATCCATGACCGGTTTCACCAACAGGGCCATGGCCCCGTTTGCCCCGGCCACGACCACCATGCACACCGCGGCAAAGGCAAGGCGTTTCCAGTATCGGGACACAAGGGTAAAAATGACGCGTTGCCGGGATTTGGATAAACTGGCTACTTTATTTTCCATAAGCATAAAATTTGTGTCCGCCCATATTATTTTCCCGATTCTAAAGCGGGTATTGTCAATCTTCAAAAAACATGAGAGCATATGTCCCCATGAAAACGTGTGCCTTTATACCCAATTTTTTCAAAATTTACAATATCATGTGGCAAGCCGTCCTGCCTTTTTTAAAGAAAAGCAAACGACTGTCCCCTTCCTTTGAGAAAAGGGTCACCCCAGACCACCTTGAAAAGGCGGACATCTGGATCCAATCGGCATCGGCAGGTGAAGCATTTCTGGCCCTGTCCCTGGTTTCCTCCCTGGAACCAAAGGAAAAAATAAAAATTTTGATCACCTCCACCACCTCCCAAGGGATACAAATTCTGGAATCCGGCCTGGCCGAGAAAACGCTCCATCCTGATATTACCTGTTGTCTAAACTTTTTCCCCTTTGACATCCCCCAAACCATCCAAGAGACCGTCAAAAGGGTCAATCCCAGAATCATGATCCTGCTCGAAACTGAAATTTGGCCAGCCCTACTCTATTATTTAAAAGAAAACCACACTCAAATTTTCATCATCAATGGCCGGCTGTCGAAAAAAAGTGGAAGGCATTATAAATTAACCAGAGTTTTATGGAATAAACTTTCTCCTGACCAGATTCTTGCCATTTCCCCTTTGGATGCAAAAAAATATGGCCAGGTCTTTGAGAATGCCCGGATTACCACCATGTCCAATATCAAATTTGATCTCATGGATTCAGGGGTCTGTGCCCCTTCCAGGACGACAGCCCTGGAAAAGATTATTTCTAAAGGATTTGCCCTGTCCATCCTGGCTTCCATCCGAAAACAGGAAGAGACACAGGTCCTAAAGATCATCGAACACCTATTGTCTGAATACCCGGACCAAATAGTGGCCATTTTCCCCCGTCACATTCATAGGGTGGCTGCCTGGAAGAAAAAGCTGAAACGAAAAGGGCTTGCCTTCCATTTAAGGTCAAAGGTAACAACCCCTGTTTCAGCAACTGGTGTCATCCTCTGGGACACCTTTGGGGAATTAAGGGCGGCCTATGGTATTGCAAGCACGGTATTTGTGGGCGGCAGCCTGCAACCCCTGGGGGGTCAAAATTTCTTAGAACCGGCTGCCCTGGGAACCCCCACGGTCGTAGGTCCCTTTCTGGATGATTTTGCCTGGGTGGGAGAAGAAATTTTCAACCAAGAAATTGTCACCCGATGCCATGACCATTTGGCTGTGGCCCAAACCATGGTCTGTCATCTCAAAACCCCGGTTGATAGGTTTGAACAAAAGCAAAAGGGCCAAGACTATATTCAAAACAGACAGGGCGGTACTCAGATAGCCTGCCAAATAATTTTGGAACCCTTTTCAAACAAAGGGTAAGCCCAACCGCAACCCGTGGGGAGACTTTGTTTCACCCCTTGAAATTCGCATAAAAAAATTGGGAATTGTACAAAAAGCAACCGTTAGGGTATACTTATCCTTAAACAGTTGACACGACACCCATTATCGATACATCATGGATACTGTTTATTTAACGACTCTATTTAACAATCCTTAACACAATAAAAATAAAGCTATGACCACTCCGTCTGATTTACCCATCCATATCCCCAATTTCGGTTCCGATTCCGATTTCTTGAATATTGGGAATAAAAAATATACCATTTTATTTGTGGATGATGAACCAGATATTCTAAAAACCATGGTCAGAATTTTCAGGAAAGAAAACTATAAAGTCCTAACCGCTGAATCCGCATTGAAAGCCTGGCAAATTTTAAAGGATGAAACCGTAAACGTGATTGTAACGGATCAGCGCATGCCGAAAATCAGTGGGATTGAGCTTCTGAAAAAAATCAAATCAGCATATCCGGACACTATCAGAATCATGTTAACCGGCTATGCAGATATTGACTCGGTTATGGAGGCTGTCAATCAGGGGGCCATCTATAAATTCATTTCAAAACCATGGAATGATGTGGATCTTAAGCTAAATATCCGGCTTGCTCTGGTACAATATAAGCTGTTGACCGAGAACAGCAAACTCAAAGAGGTTCAAAAGCAACAGACGAAAAACATTGATAAACTCAGCCGATTTATCAACAAAAGCCAATTGGGAAACCTGTTAATTAAAAACAAATGCATTAACAAAGCCTCATTGAACAAAGCAAACACCATTCAGACCAAAACTGGTGAGACAATGCCGACGATTCTGATCAAAATGGGGATCATCAAAGAGAACCAGATAATTGAATTGATCGAGAAAGAGATGGGTATTGAACAAACCTTTCTCAAGGATATCACCATCCCCCCGGCACTCACAGAAATCGTGCCAAAAGAAATCTGTACAAACAATATATTGATACCCATTGCTAAAAAAGGAAATCACTTAACCATCGCGATGTCAGACCCCACGGATCAAATGAAAATCGATGCCTTGAAGTTTATGACCGGTCTTAAAATTGATCCAGCTGTTGCCGGAAAAAGTGACATCCTCTACAAAATTGACGAAACATATGGTCTTCTGGATATTCATAAATCCCCCAAAGAAGAACTCGGTTATATTGAATCCAAAGATTCCATCGTAATCGTTATTGCCAAAGAAAATGAAAATCCGGATATAGAAAATTTATTTGCCGCAAAAGACCCGCCCTCTGTGGTAAAAGTCGTTGACAGTATTCTCGCAGATGCCTTGAATCAAAACGCCACCGATGTCCACATTGAAGCAAAAAGCCAATATGTAATGGTTCGCTATCGAATCAACGGACTATTATTTGATAAAATGCATATCCCACTGTCCATGCACGCGCCCATTGTTTCGCGAATAAAAATTCTGGCTGAATTGGATATTGCCGAGAAAAGAAGGCCCCAGGATGGACGGGTCGCCATAAAAACCTCTTGCCGAATGGTAGATATAAGGCTATCCACCCTGCCCACCATTTCAGGAGAAAAGATAGTTTTCAGAATTCTTGATCGAAATTCTTCCATAAAAGATATTAATGAACTCGGATTCTCGGAATCACAACTTGAATTGATCACACAACTGATAAAGAAACCCCAGGGGTGTCTTCTGGTGACAGGACCGACGGGTAGCGGAAAAACAAGCACCCTTTATTCCATAATTCAAAAAACAGCCACCATCCATAAAAATTATTCCACCATTGAAGACCCCGTCGAATATTATATGGAAAAAGCCGGACAGGTAATGATCAAGGAAAAAATCGGGTTGACCTTTCCGGTGGTGTTGAGATCTCTCTTAAGACAGGACCCTGACACCATTATGCTTGGGGAAATTCGGGATTTTGAAACCGCGGAAGTTGCCTTCCATGCTGCATTAACCGGGCACACGGTATTGAGTACCCTTCATACCAACTCCAGCATCGCAAGCATCACACGATTAATCGACATGGGCATTCAGTCCCATATCATAAGCGCGGCATTAAACGGTGTTATTGCCCAACGGCTTGTCCGCAAAATTTGCACAAATTGTATGGTGGATGATATCCCTTCAAAAGAAACCGTTCATCTGTTAGGGCTGGACCCGAAAATCGGGCTGAATGCAAAAAAAGGCCAAGGCTGTGATCAATGTCAAGAAACCGGCTACTATGGCCGGGCAGGCATTTATGAAGTATTTGTTATCAATAGCGAAATTGAAGGACTTCTTTCCCAAAATGCCCCCCAGGCAAAAATCAAAAAAGCAGCCATCTCAAACGGGATGCAGACCCTGTTTGATAGCGGGAAGGAAAAAATTTTACGGGGAATTACGACCTGTGAGGAAATTTTACGGGTCCTGGGTCCACAAACGCTGTTTGAGTTCAAATGCGTGGCATGCGGGCAAATGATGAGCGAACGGTATAAATTTTGTCCCTATTGTGCCAAACCGCAACAAAAAAGGTGCGAAGGCTGCGACCGGTCTCTTGAATTAAATTGGCATGCCTGTCCGGACTGCGGAACAATGGCAAAATAACCCCCAAGGTTTATTTTACTTGCAATCTGTGAGTAATAGTGTAATCTACAGGCTAACTTTATACCAAGTAGAATCAAATTTTCCTTCAAGGGTTGTCCTCGTTAAAAGCGTTGTCTCCCAAAGCATCGTTCGTTGCGGTCGAAGTTTCTGCTGATTCATCAAAAACAGGAGAAACTGTATGACAGTGTCTGTCATAACCATTTACCACGCTGCAACAGAGATCTCGGTCCAACCCCCGTTGATCTCCCCTGATGCCCTCAACATAACCTGTTCAACCATTTCATCAACCAAATAAACGAATTCCAGCGGATGACACATATCCGCAGATCGAAACGTCAGGGGAATTTCCTGGCCGATCATCACGCAATACAATAGGAGTATTAATGAGTTTTAAAGAGTTTAAGTTCCACCCCAAGGTAACTGCTGGCATAGAAGCCTGCGGTTTTACCACCCCCACCCCGATCCAGAAACAAGCCATCCCCGCAATTCTTGAAGGACGAGATATTCTCGGACTTGCCCAGACCGGCACCGGAAAAACCGCCGCCTTTGCGCTTCCCCTAATCCAACGGCTTATGGACGGTCCCCGTAAACGAGTACGGGCTTTAATTGTAGCCCCCACCAGGGAACTGGCAGAACAGATCAATGACGATATAACCCAGCTGGCAAAACAAACCGGCCTGCGCAGCATCTCCATTTATGGCGGTGTGGGTAAGCAACCCCAGGTCAAAGCGATCCGAAATGGTGTTGAAATCATCGTTGCCTGCCCCGGCAGGCTCCTGGACCTCTTGAATGACAGGGCCTTTTCCCTGAGTTCAGTTGAAGCACTGGTCCTTGATGAGGCCGATCATATGTTTGACAAAGGCTTTCTCCCGGACATCCGCAGGATCATTCAGCAGTTGCCCAAAAAACGTCAGTCCCTGGTTTTTTCCGCCACCATGCCCGCAGAAATCCGTCACCTGGCGGAAAACATATTAAACAACCCGGTAACCGTGCAGATTAACCACACCCAGCCGATCCTCGCCATCTCCCATGTTCTGTACCAGGTGGCCAAGGCAAATAAAACCGCTTTACTCAAGAACATGATTAAAGAGGGAAAAATGACCAGCACCCTGGTCTTCACCCGTACCAAACACAAGGCCAAAAGCCTAGCCCTGCACTTACAAAAAGAAGGATTTAGTGCAGCATCCATCCAAGGCAATTTGTCCCAGCAAAAACGCCAGCAGGCACTAAACGGCTTCAAGGATGGTACCTTTAAAATTCTAGTTGCAACAGACATCGCTGCCCGGGGCATAGACGTCCAGGGGATCAGCCATGTTATCAACTATGATATACCGGATACCGCTGAAACCTATACCCACCGCACCGGACGTACGGGCCGGGCAAAAAGCGAAGGCGAAGCATTCATCTTTGCATGCCGGGAAGACAATAAAATGGTTGCGCTCATTGAGCGAACTCTGGGACAAAAGATCCGCCGGGAACCAACCCCTGGTATTGTCTATGACCCCAGAGAGGATATAGTTGAAGTTAAGAAAGAACGGGTCCCCCAACGAATGCCCAGAAGAAAACCCGCTGTAAGCGGTCGCAGGAGAAGCCAGAGCAACGCTAGCGGTGTTTTTTCCCTTGCTTCCGCCGGTAGAAACAGCGGGAACAGAAGAGCACAACAATAACCGATTTTGTCTGGACACCCAGACTTCCAGTCGATGTATCAAATGATATCTCGGCTATATAAACAGCGGTTCCCCTTACGGAACCCATCGCAAAGGAGTAATATAACATGGCTGAAGGTACTGTAAAATGGTTTAACGATTCAAAAGGTTTTGGTTTTATTGAGCAGGATGGCGGAAAAGATTTATTTGTTCATCATTCAGCAATTCAGGCAGAAGGATTCAAATCCCTGGCTGAAGGCGCACGTGTAACCTTTGATGTTGTTGATGGTCCCAAGGGACCTGCAGCAGAAAATGTTGTTCAGCAATAAAAGCCGGTAAACGAATTAAAAGACCCCACATTTTTGTGGGGTCTTTTTTTTACCAGATTTTGGTTATCACCCAAAAAAATATTTATAGGAGTTAACTCTTGTTCAAACCAAATTATTCATTTGAAAAACGTCAGAAAGAAATGGCAAAAAAGAAGAAAAAAGAAGAAAAGAAACTGCGCAAACTGGAAAAGCAGAACACAAGCACCGAAGAAGAGAAGAATGAATCTCCTCCAGAAGAGAAGAAGGAATCTCCTCCGGAAGAGTAGCCCGTTTGAGCCCAGCGCCTGACCCTGGCCCAGGGAAGACAAGACAAATCTTAAAAAAAAACTGACCACCCATTCTCCGAAAAGCATTCATTGGTTTTTCTTGTGGTCATTTTATATATAGGATAGGATAATATCTGCAGTATTTCTTTAAGACACCGCATAAAATCATATGGGGGATAAACATGGATTTGGAAAAATATCGACAGGTAATTTCAGATGCGATTAAAGGTGAGATTGAAGCAAAACAATTTTATGAAAAGGTGGCCCGGCGAATCAAGGATGCCTTTCTCACGGAATTGTTTGAAAAATTTGCCGCAGAAGAAGCAAAACATGAAAAAATTCTCACCGCCATTTTAAACAAAGAAAAAATGGACACCTCTTTTTTCAATTTTGAAAAGGATTTCAAGGTATCGGAAACCATTGAAATGCCTGAAGTCAATGATGCTATGGATCTTAAAAGCGCCATTGGCATTGCCATGAAAAATGAAGAGCTTGCCATGAAAAAATATACCGCTCTGGCCGAGAATTGTGAGGATTCCAAATTAAAAAAAGTTTTCCAAGACCTTGCCTCCATGGAACGGGACCATAAATTCAAAATGGAAAACAACTTTGTGGACGTTGCCTATCCGGAAGTCTGGTAAGAATTTAAACCCTGGATTAAATCACCCCGTCCAGTTCATGTTTCAACGACCGGTTCATCAACCGGGCCACGGTATCGGCCACGGGCCGGTCTTCAAACAGGACCGCATACACCTCATTACAAATGGGAAGGTCCACCTTAAGTTTTTTAGATAAATTGTACACGGACCGGGTGGTCTTCACCCCTTCTGCCACCATTCTCATTTCCGAGATAATATCATCCAGTTTTTTACCTTGACCTATCTGCTTGCCCACGGTGTAGTTCCGACTTAATTCACCGGTGCAGGTCAACAAAAGGTCCCCCACACCCGCAAGCCCTGACAGCGTCAAGGGATCGGCCCCCATTTTACGGCCCAGGCGCGACATCTCTGTTAAGCCCCGGGTAATCAGTGCAGCCCTGGGGTTCAACCCCATGTTCATCCCGTCACAGATACCGGCAGCAATGGCCAGTACATTTTTCATAGCTCCCCCGATCTGGGTACCAATAGGATCATTATTCACATAAACCCTGAAGGTGGGACAGGAAAACACTGTCTGGACATATTCCGCCACCCGTCGACTTTTAGACGCCACAGCCACAACCGTTGGCACCTTTGCAGCCACTTCCTTGGCAAAACTGGGCCCGGACAAAACAGCAAAATTATCCTTTGGAATAAAATCAATAATTTCAGACAATATTTCGGTCATAATCTGGTGGGTTTCATTTTCAATTCCCTTGGAGGCTGTGACAACAATGGTATCCGGATGAATATGTGCTTTCATCTTCAGGGAAACCGCCCGCATGCAATGGGAGGGAACCACCACCAGGACCAAGTCCTTGTCTTTTACAACGGTTTGGATGTCATTGTGGGGAATCAGGTTTTTCGGCAGGGTAAACCCGGGAAGAAACACTTTATTCTCCTGATTTTGTTCAATCTGGGTTTTCACCTCGGGCTCAAATACCCAAAGATCCAAAGCAAACCCTTTATCTGCCAACAATTTGGCAAGGGCGGTTCCCCAGCTGCCACCTCCCACAACCCCTATACGTATTTTTGAAATATCCATACTCATATATCCTTCCTGACCTGACAGGGCCTTAATATCTTTATGAAATCATGCATTGGTTTTTATTGCCAAACCACAAATGTTATTTATACATTAAATACCCATTGGGTTCAATCTTAGGACCGCAAATTTTATAACTTGAACGAAATAACTTATTTCAGCGGTCCTTATTGAAAATTTGGGCAATTGATTATTCTTATTCATTATTGTAAAAAACTATATGACGGGTCTGACGGGTCAGATAGCCGGGGATATCTCGATAAATTTCCGGTTGGCATTGCTCAAACAAAGGAAAATCCCCCGGCTCAAATGAACGGCATTTTAACCTAAGAACCCGGACAAGGCGATCCTGTTCAAATTGAAACAAAAAACCCACATTTTTTTTCCCCCGGCAAATCCAGACATCGGACCGGGCAAGAACCGGTGTCATCTCAAAGAAGCGCCGGGATGTAAGTTTCACCTCGGTGGATGCTCCTAGGGAATCACAGGGTGTAATTTGCCGGATGGCCTTTACCTTATTGATTTGCCTTAAGACCCTCTCCCTGGACAATCCGATTTTAAATCCCTTATACCCCTGTTGGGAATAAAAATAGATGCCAGAAGGTTCAATGATCACCATTTCTATCAGGAATGCCAAAAAAAGCAATCCAATTCCCATGGTAACCTGCAACAGGCGTTGTCTTGTTTTTGTTTTAAAATGGGGCAGCCTTAGAATCATATCACCTTGGCATCCCCGGGTTTTACCCATCCAACCTGTCCTTTTTTCAGTCTGATCTTCAAATACCCGTTCTTTTTTGCCC
>JAFLJU010000223.1 GCA_022712835.1 Desulfobacteraceae bacterium | reverse complement strand
CATTGATACTCACTGATAGCGCATGTTTTTGGAGGATTCGTGGCAAAATTTAAAAAAAGATTATCAGTTGTTTGTTTTCTTTAATCGTTTACTTAGGGCTGGTTGGGATATTCCAATCAATTTACAAGCAATAGACTGATTCCCCCTGGATCGATCCATAGCTTCAGAAACAAGCATATCCACAACGTCATGGATATGCGGGAGAGGCTCAGACGGCATAAAAACACAGCCAGCTTTTCGATCACCCCCTAAAACAGCTTTTGTGTCTGATTCTTTGGTCATTTGCCCCATTTTTTTCTTGAAGGTATCCAGCGAAAGCATTCTGCCCTTATGGGTGCTCAATGCATCATAAACCATTGATTGCAGTTGTCTCACATTACCTGGAAAATTATAATTAGAAAGCAAAACATTCAACTCCGTGGGATAATTGGGTATTATTTTCCCAAGAGAAAGTGCCGCTTTTTCCATAAAATGATTCAAAAGCAAAGGAATATCACCTTTCCGGTGTCGTAATGGCGGAATTTCAACATGGTGAGTATACAACCTGTAGTAGAGATCTTTTCGGAATGATCCTGATCGTTGTTTTTCAATAAGATCTTGATGTGTTGCGACTACTATCTTTGATTTCAACCGCTTTGGCCTATCGCTACCCAATGGAAAATACTCTCCGTTTTGGAGCAAACGAAGCAGCTTAATCTGAGAGGCAATATTCAAATCTCCTATTTCATCTAAAAAAAGGGTCCCATTTTCAGCCTTTTCAATCATACCTACACGAGGCTCATTTGCACTTGTAAATGCACCGGGCACGTGACCAAAAAGCGTGTCGGAAAAAACCGTATCGTCAAGGCCAGCAACATTAATAGATACCAGGGATCCTTGCGCACCACTTAACTCATGGGATGCCTGGGCAATTAACTCCTTGCCCACCCCACTTTCTCCTGTAATCAAAATGGGGTGGGAACTGTTTACCACCGACTCAAGGTATTGAAAAATAGCTCGCATCGATTTGTCATTCGTGATGATTTTTTTAAATATTTCTGGATGCTCCAGATTGTCCGTGAGCAATCGTGTTCGAATCTCTTTATGCTCTTTGTGCATTTCAATAAACTCAATTGCCTTTGATACGCCACGGACGAGACGATCTTCCTCAGTGGTTTTTACAAAATAATCAATAGCTCCAAGTCTCATGCACTCGACTGCCTGCTCAATCTGGTTAATTCCGCTGATAATTATAACCCCAATCTCCGGATAATCACGGCTTATTTTTTCAAGTAATTCTTTTCCTGAAAGATTGGGCATATTCAGATCCAGCAGGACTAATCCAACCTCCCCTTTGGCCAGTATTTCCAAGACATGCCTGCTGTCCTGACAACGGTCTATATTGTTGATGCCCCCCAATCGTTCAATGGTAATGCTAAGACTTCGTAAAAATGGAAGTTCATCATCCACAAGTAAAATTTTGAAAGCTGGATAGAGAGATTTACTCAGCAATTTTTTTTATCCTTTGTGTTGGTAATGATAAAAGTGCTGTTGTGCCCTGTCCGGGTTTTGAGTTGAATGTCATCGTACCATTATGTTCCTTAACGATATTTGCAGATACAGACAACCCCAAACCTGTACCACCAGACCCTCTTTTTGTGGTAAAAAAAGGGTCTGTAAGATGTATTAAATGTTCTGGTTCGATACCCTTGCCGTCATCCTTTACTTCTACCGTAACAAATTGTTTATTCCTGCTTGAATAGGTTCTGATATAAATCCCGTCTTTCTTATTATCAAGCGCTTGGCAGGCATTCAGAATTAAATTTACAATTACTTGTTCGATTCTCTGGGGATTTCCAAATATTTTTCCCAGATTTTCAGAATAGGAATCATGAAAATTATCCGTCGCTTTTTTGATGGAATTATCAACCAGTCGCATACTCGTTTTAACAATTTGATTGATATTTACAATTTCCATGTCTCTTGAATGCTCAATCCTTGCAAAATCCTTTAAATCTTCAACAATACGTTTGATTCGCTTCACACCCGTCTGCATTTCCGATAGCATCAATGGGAGTTCCTCTTTCATTCTGGAATATTCCAGACCTGCTATCAAAAAGTTCCCTTTTTTAAGATAATGGGATTCAAGAATAGGGGCCATATCTTCAAAAGCATCTTTTATGATCGGTGTATTTAATAAAATCAAACTGTTTGGATTATTGATTTCATGGGCCACACCAGACACCAAAATTCCAAGAGTTGACATCTTATCGGCTTGAATTAATTGCTGTTGCTGCTGATAAATTTCATGGGTACGAATAGAAACCTCTTTTTTCAATGTTCTGTTCCAGAATACAATCCCGGCCATCATTAAGACAAGTGGAATAATGACAATCAGGGTTGTTTTGATAATCAATCTCCAAGGAATTTCCTTCGGTTCATACACCCCAAGCCATTTGTCATATATCTGTTGATGTTGCCCTGTATTTTTTAATATAGACAAGCCTTCATTTAAAAGGGCTAATAATTCAAGATTTCCCTTTTTTACTGCATAGCAATATCGAAAACTTTTGATTGGTTTTCCAGACATCACAATATTTGAGAGGTGTAGCTTTTTTCCCAGATATAGTCCGGGCAGATTGGCGACAACAGCATAGTCATGCTTTCCGGATGCAAGGAGGCGTAGTGCACTGGCATGGGTATCTGTTAACACAAGTTTATCATCCATACCCATGGCTAAAAAAGTATCATGAATAGACCCTCCTTTTTGGACAATGACTTCTTTGCCCTTAAGGGATCCTATCTCCTGAGCTTTGATTGATCCTTTTCT
>JAFLJU010000469.1 GCA_022712835.1 Desulfobacteraceae bacterium | reverse complement strand
GGTCAAGGGAAAACGCAAATACCGGCTGCTGGATGCAAAGGTTACCTTTCACAGATCCCTGCCAAGCCCTGGCGACACCATCGAATACCACATCGAAATTGATCGATTTCTAAAACAGGGGGAGATCTATCTCTTCTTTTTCCACTACAAGGGATATATTGATAACCAATTGTTTATTTCCATGCAGGACGGGTGTGCCGGATTTTTTACGGAAAGCGAAGTTGAAAATTCCGGGGGCATCCTCCTGAAAAAAGAAGAGAAAAAAATCCAACCCAAGGTGATGCCCCCCCTCCTGGCACCCATAGAGAAAACTAATTTTCCCAAAGAAAAAATTGATGCCTTGCGATGCGGAGATCTTGAAACCGCGTTTGGTCCTCATTTTAAAGGAATCACCCTGGGCAAAAACCAATGGCTTCCCGATGGACGAATGAGCCTGATCGACCGGGTGATTGAATTGGATCCTTTGGGGGGAAGATATGGGTTGGGCACCATCTCAGCCGAGGCCGACATCCACCCCGATGACTGGTTTTTAACCTGTCATTTCATTGATGACATGGTCATGCCCGGAACGCTGATGTATGAATGCTGCGCCCACACCCTGAGAGTTTTTGTCCAGCGTATGGGCTGGGTCAGTGAAGAAGATACCGTCAACTTTGACGTGCTCCCTTTAAATGAAAGTGATTTAAAATGCAGGGGACCGGTTACCCGGGAAACCCGTGTGGTAAGATATACGATAGAAATCAAAGAGATCGGTTACAATCCTGCTCCCTATGTAATCGCCGATGCACATATGTTTTCAGATGAGTTGCAAATTGTGCTATACAAGAACATGGGAATGACACTTTCCGGCATTACCCTGGACGATCTTAAGACTTTTTGGAGAAAAGTATGAAATACGCAAATGTATATATTGAATCCTTTGGATACGAGCTGGCACCCCATATTGTCACCTCAAGACAGATAGAAGAACAACTCAAACCCTTTTTTGATTCCGCCGGATTCGGACCGGGCCAACTGGAAGCCCTGACCGGCATCAAGGAACGCAGATTTTGGGATGTGGACCATACCCTGGCCACACATGCCGCAGCAGCCGGTCAAAAAGCCCTGGATGAAGCCGGGATTGACCCGAAAGACATCGGCGCCCTGACCTTTTGCGGTGTGGGCCAGGATGGGTTCGAACCGGCCACCTCCTGTGCCATTGCCGATAAGCTTAATCTGGGCCCCGATGCCCATGTGTATGACGTAAAATCAGCATGTCTGGGCATGATCACCGGCATGGTCCATGTGGCCAATGAGATAGAGCTTGGCAATATCAAAGCAGGGCTTGTGGTTTCCTGCGAAACCGCCAGACAGATTGTGGAAAGCACCATAGAAGAAATAAACGTTCGAAAGGATATCAATTTTTACAAAGACACCATTGCCACCATGACCGGCGGATCAGGAGCAGCAGCGATCCTGCTCACCGATGGCACCCTGGGACATCTTGATACCCAGCGCCATGCCCTGAAAGGCGGGGTGGTCCAAAATGCCACCCAGCACCATGGGCTGTGCTATTGGGGATTTGAAAATAACGGTATGCCCACCGATTCCAGGGTGATCATGCGAACCAAAGCCCAGGAAGTCCTGGAACACGGGGTGGCCTTAGGGATAAGAACCTATGAACACTTTAAACGAGAATTTAATCTTGGGGATGACAAACCAGATAAATTCATCGGTCACCAGGTGGGTGAAGGGCACCATCAGTTGCTCTACAAAGCGCTTAAGATAGACCGGAAAAAAGATTTTGTTACCTACCCTTTTCTAGGAAACGTGGGCTCGGTATCCCTGCCCATTACCACCGCCATTGCCGATGAAAGGGGATTTCTCCTGCCTGGTGATTTTGTAGCCCTCATGGGAATTGGCTCGGGACTCAACTGCTACATGCTGGGGGTGGAATGGTAAAAAGAACGATCAACAACCGGCAAACATCCACCAAGGGCTTTGAAACACTCTACCCCTTCGGGTCCCATTTTTTAAACCTAAAGGGCCATGATCTTCACTATGTGGATGAGGGAAAGGGCGCACCCATATTCATGATCCACGGCAACCCCACCTGGTCCTTCTATTATCGGAACCTGATCACCCATTTGTCAAAGGATTTCCGCACCATTGCCCCGGACCATATCGGCTGCGGATTTTCCGATAAACCAAGTTCTGAAAACTATGACTATACCCTGGCCTCAAGGGTGGCTGATCTGGATGCGCTGATACAGCACCTGTGTCCCAACGAAAAAATTTCTTTAATTGTCCATGACTGGGGCGGTATGATCGGACTTGCCTGGGCACTGGACCATCTTGATAGAATTGATAAAATCGTCATTACCAATACATCAGGGTTTTTTCTGCCCAAAGAAAAAACCTTTCCGTTTCGGTTATGGCTGATAAAATATTTAAGCTGGTTTGGGATCCCTTCGGTGTTGGGCTTAAATGCCTTTGCCAAAGGGGCTCTTTTCATGGGGTCAGAGACAAAGCTATCCCCTGCCGTCAAAAAAGGGCTGATAGCCCCCTATAACTCCTGGAAAAACCGGATTGCCACCTTAAAATTTGTCCAGGACATACCGATTAGCGAACAAGACTTAAGTTTCCCCCTGGTGGACCATGTGGACCGGCACCTGAATCGATTAAATGAAGGCAAACTCTTGTTTCTATGGGGGGCAAAGGATTTTGTCTTTGACTTAACGTTTTTAAATGAATTCAGACTTAGGTTTCCCAAGGCCGCTTGCCGGGTGTTCCAAGATGCCGGCCATTATCTGTTTGAAGATAAACCCAAAGAGACCCAGAGTGTCATCCAGTCATTTTTAATGGGCAAACCAAATCAGCAATTATAGGTGGGTGAATGGACGCCGTGCATCCCATCCGCTCGTCCGTAGCGGATGGGATGCGGATCTGACCAAATCTATACCGTCCTGGTGAAAGAAACGCTCGGTAAATTGTGGGATTTGACTCCTGAGCGATTATACCATAAAGACTCGCGAATAGATGAAGCTTGATATTGTATTTTTTTTCATATAAACTACCTCTTTAGTATTATGTACTTCTTAATCACACCTTATTTTGATAGCGGTATTCTCAATAAATTAAATATTTCAAAGTTATTTTTGGTTAAAAATTTTAACCAAAAACAATATCTTAAATTCATCATTAAATTGAAATTGTATAAGCGAATACGCTGTCTATATATTTAAAAAAGTGAACCAAGTCAGGCGCTACCGTTATTGTTACTATAAGAGTGGACCGTTTTTGCACTTGAATTGATGATCAACTAAATGGAGGTAAGAATAGTGGAATTAGTAAAGGCAATGAGCCAGGGAGTTACAGCCATTATGGTTAAAACGGGTAAATACCTTACGTTTTCCCTTGAAAATGAAGAATACGGTATTGGTATTTTAAAAGTTAAAGAGATCATTGGAATGCTGCCCATCACATCCGTTCCCCGAACCCCAAAATTTGTAAAAGGTGTGATTAACTTGCGCGGAAAGGTTATCCCTGTCATGGATCTTCGATTGAAATTCTCCATGGAAGCAATCCCATATTCCGATCGAACATGTATCATTGTCGTAGAAATTGAGTCACAGGAATCCACAGTACTTATTGGTATTGTAGTTGACGCAGTATCTGAAGTATTGAACATTAACGAGGAAGAGATTGAAAAAGCACCAGCATTCGGTGCAAACCTGAACACAGACTATATCCTGGGCATGGCAAAGATTGAAGGTGGGGTTAAGATTCTGCTGGATATCGATAAAGTATTAAGCACTGAAGAAATCACCCAACTTAAAGAAAAAGTATAACACTGAATATTTCAGGGATTTCCAAAACGGAACCAACTTTTTTCAAAAATAAAAAATATCAACCCGAGACAGGGAGACAAATATTATGATTAAAAACAAGGCCTTAGGAACAAAAATCATCAGCGGCTATTTGATACTTATCATATTTGTCACTATCACCGGTTTTGTTGGTTACAAAGGCATACGTACTGTTGCCCAGAGCCTGCATATTGTTGGAAATGAAGAGGCACCTATTGTGGAGATGGCGAATGAAATGAAACTGAGCCTAATGGTTGCAAGAAATGCAATGGAAGAATATAAAGCCGCAACAGCAACTATAGCAACAGATGATGCATCGAGCCTTGACGATATAAAAAAATCCTATATTCAGGCCCTTGAAGATTTTGATACATATTTAGGAGCTATTGTTGAAGGAGCAATATTAAAGGATGGAACTATTGTAATTAAGACAGATAATAAAGAATTGTCCTCCCTCGCACTACAAGCGGATGAACTTCATAACAACAAATTTCAGGCTGCAGCAAGCAAAATGATGGAATTGGGACAGAGTCTTCTAAAAAGAAGCGACGATACTGACAAAGCAATGAAAAGTATGGAAGCAATATATGATGAAGTCTTTGATGATACAGCCTTGCTTGAAAAAATGATTTCTAAAGAGATCTCAGAAAGGACCGCCGCCGATAACATAGGAATAGAAGCCAATGCGATTCTTAAAGAAGAAGTCCCGCTTGCAGATATGGCCAATGAATTGAAGATTGCTTTGGCTGAAACCAGAATAGTTCTTGAAGAGTTCACACAGACCAAAGATCTATCGACGATGGAACAGCTTGAAGAAGAGTACAGGATAAAAATTGGCGAATTTGATCAAAACGTAAGTGCAATATTGAATGGCGGAAAAATCGATGAGACAGTGGTTATTGAAACAGATAATAAAAATATCCGAGCTGCTGTAGAGGAAATCGATCAGAACCACACCGATTTTCAATTACGTGCAGGCGAGTTGATGAATGCACATAAAGCAGCATTCCTTGTAGGGCAAGAGGTGAATGCGGCAATGGAGCTATTAGACAAGTTTGGTGAACAAGCGGATCTACTGCTCGGCAAAGTGGAAGAAACTGCAGGCGACGAAATGACATCCGCAAAAAATAAGGGTACCTCTGCTGTAAAAATGTCAATCACATGGATTATCATTACCATATGCATTGCCATGATTACAGGACTGCTCATTGGAATATTTCTTACCCGGGCCATTACCAAACCGATTAATATTATAACTACTGGCATGAACGAAGGCGCAAATCAGGTAGCAGCAGCATCTGGGCAGGTATCTTCAGCCAGCCAATCTCTTGCAGAGGGGTCATCCGAGCAGGCAGCCTCTATAGAAGAGACATCATCATCCATGGAGGAGATATCTTCCATGACCAAAAAAAATGCAGGGAACGCAAGTCTTGCAGACAATTTGATGAAAGAAGCCAATCAAGTAGTTGTGACTGCAAATAATTCAATGAATCAACTGACCCAATCCATGGAAGACATATCAAAAGCCAGTGAAGAGACTTCAAAAATCATTAAAACTATTGATGAAATCGCTTTCCAAACGAATCTTTTAGCTTTGAATGCAGCTGTTGAAGCAGCCCGTGCAGGAGAAGCAGGAGCGGGGTTTGCAGTGGTGGCGGATGAGGTCAGAAATCTCGCCATGAGAGCCGCCGATGCTGCTAAAGATACAGCCCTTCTAATTGAAGGAACGGTTAAAAAGGTAAGTGATGGATCTGAGCTTGTCGCAACAACAAATGAAGCATTCGGCAAAGTGGCAGAAAGTACTGCAAAAGTAGGAGCTCTAGTTGCTGAAATTTCTGAGGCTTCCAAAGAGCAGTCCAATGGAATTGAACAGGTAAATATTGCTATTACCGGAATGGATAAGATTATCCAACAAAATGCAGCCAATGCTGAAGAATCCGCCTCTGCCTCTGAAGAGATGAATGCCCAAGCCGAGCAACTCAGGGATTATGTGGGTGATCTTGCAACACTGGTTTCAGGAAGTAAGGATCAGGGGGCCGCAATACAGACGAATAGAGCAATAAAAACTGTATCATATCAAGCGAAATCCCAAAAACATAGAAACAAAAAGATACTGGTATGACACTGAAGTGAAACCTGAACAGGTTATCCCATTTGATGACGATAAAGAATTTATAGATTTTTAAATTAACAAAAAGCATGATATGGGCAGGCTTTTCCTGCCCATGTCATACATATTCTAAATCATTTATTTTTCTTTTCTAATCACCCCTTTTTGAAGGGTATTATAGGAGTGTTTAGCGTCTCTTAACAGAATTTTGTATCAATTCTATATCAAAAACAGATTATTTGACAAGTACCACATTGTGGCGCATATTTAGTGAGCAATATGATTTTAAGATTTTTTTTAGCCAAAATTACCCTTTCATGTAAAGTATAGTTTGAGCCTAAGATAATTAAATTGGAGTAGACCAATGCTGAAAAATTTGAGCTTAAGAAAAAAGTTGATGGGTGGTTTTTTGATGGTAAGTACAATTACAATTATTGTAGTTGTAACTGGAATTTCTGGATTAAAAATGATCAGAACAAATTTTGATACAGTACTCGAATCAGCGCCGCTGATTGATGCAGCTATGGAAATGAAAATATCTGTTGCAAGGGATATGCAGATGATCATGGAGTTGCTTGCCTCTGAATCAAGGATTGACCTTGACCACATCTGGAAAGAACATGAAACATTTGTCCAGGAATTTGATTTGTTTGCAGGCGCTATCCTGCAAGGTGCTGAAACTGAAGAAGGTATGATCTACCCTGCCAGGGATGAAAAGCTTAGGGAAATTGTTAAGAAGGCGGATTCCTTTCACAACAATGAATTTCAGCCGAGAATTAAAAAAATTTATGAGATGATGCTTCAAAAAATTTCTGAAATAGAGGTTTCCCAGGAAATGCTTACCAAACTCGATAAAGAAGCTGACAGCGTCGGGGAACAAATGTTGGAGACGCTGGGTAAGATAGAAGTTATGACAAAAGCCACGATAAAGACAGCTCAAGTCAACACATCAGATACAACAGACCTCCAAATAAAACTGTTCGTAATTATTGGATTTGTAGGGCTGATTATATCAATTTTTCTCAGTTTTTTAATTACGAGGATGATCACAAAACCAATATATTTGGCAAACAACTTTGCAAAAACAATAGCCAATGGAGATCTTACTCAACAGATCGATATTGATCAAAAAGATGAAGTGGGAATGCTGATACAGTCTTTGAATACCATGTGTAATAACTTAAGGAAAATGTTCACCAATATCGCATCCGGCATACAAACTCTGACAGCATCATCTACGGAGCTTTCAACTATTTCAGAACAAATTTCTAACAATTCTGAACAAACAGCAGAAAGATCTATTAATGTGGCTGCTGCTGCGGAAGAAATGGCCACTAATATGAATAGTGTGGCTGCAACAACCGAACAAACAACAGCAAATATACAAACCATTGTTTCTGCCTCTGACGAGATGACCGCTACCATTGATGAGATTGCAAGGAGTATTGCCAAAGGAAACGAAACAACTTCTGGAGCAGTTAAAACGGCTAAAGAAGTTTCAAGAAAAGTTGATGAGCTTGGCAAGGCTTCAACAGAAATCAGCAAGGTCACAGAAACCATTGCTGATATTTCCGCTCAGATCAATCTATTAGCACTCAATGCCACCATTGAAGCTGCCAGGGCTGGAGAGGCCGGTAAGGGATTTGCTGTTGTTGCCCAAGAGATTAAATCCCTTGCTCAACAGACCGAAAAAGCTACAAGGGAAATTAGTGGGAAAATATCGAGTGTTCAGACCACTACAAAAGAATCAGTTAATTCAATTGAATCCATTGTTTTAGTGATCAGTGAAATCAATGAAATTGTAACAGCGGTAGCGACAGCTATTGAAGAGCAGTCAGCCACTACTCAGGAAATTTCAAATCATGTGAACCAAATTGCTTCAGGAGTGCAGGAAGTAAACGAGAACGTGAACCAAACCTCATCGGTAGCAGGAGAAGTAACCAGAGATATTACAATGGTCAGTCAGGCTTCAGATGAGATGAAATCAGGAAGTCAACAAGTAAATATCAGTTCCACAGAATTGTCCAGATTAGCTGAAGAGCTATATGAAATGATTAAGCAGTTTAAAATTTAAGGTATTTAAGTTGATTTTGAAATCATTTACAATTTGAACACTTCTTATTTTTGCATAAACATGTGTTTGGCCAAATCGCACCATTCAGGTTGGCACAGATAGACGCGCAGATTAGTAATCCTACAAAATCTGCGTTATTTTGGATCCTAATTTTGGAGATTTATATTTTTCCGAGTACGGTACCATCAGATATTAGGTTACCGAGAATTGCTAAAACCAGATCATCCCTTTTGACTTTTTGACCCGGGTCAGGTAATAATGCACCCATGCTTGGATTTGGAAAAAAGAAAAATAAAGATGCCGCTAAAGAAGGTGACAAAGCAAAAGGGACTGCTGCCCCTAAGTCCCCGAAAGGAAAAGGAGTTCAAAAAGACAAATCTCAAGGCGAAGATGTTGAGGCTGTAGAAGAAGCTCCCCTTCCTGCAAAGAAAAAACGGTTCACAAAAAAACGAATTTTTATTCTTTTGATGATGTTAGGTGCCATTGGGACCTCCTCTTTTTTAGTCTATACCTTGTATTTTACAGAAAAAACCCCTGAAATGAAAATTTATAAAAAAATTGAGTTACCCCATGTAAAGTTGCCGGAAGAGATGCTGAAATTCAGCTTTAACCACTTTCCGGACCTCTATGTTTCCCTGGTAAATTTTAACACAGAAATCACCCTTTTTGACAGGGAGCTCGCCCGGATTGAGGCCATTTCCAAACGATATCCGGAACAGCAAAAAATCACAAACACCCAAAAAAAAGTATTGGAAAAAGGCAAAGCCACCCTGATTAAAGCATTTCTAAAGGCAGAAAAACCCATTAAAGAAACCTATGTTCTTTTCCAGGTCAATGAGAAACAGGGCCTTGCACAAGTTAAAGAAAAAGAAAAGGAACTGACGGACATGACAAAAACTGCCTTAGAAACAGCACAAGCGCAAACCAAAGAGATCAAAGCCCGGGCGCCCAAGGTGCCAGAGGGAATTTTCCCTGGAACCCTGTATAAATTAAAAAAGAAATTTCTATGATAAAATTTACCAATATTTCCCAGGGCCTTCAACAAATGGCCGAGATTTCCCCCCATAAACGAGCCGTTGTCTGCCCCCATGGCCGGGACAAAAACAACCGGGTATTGTACAGCCAGATTACCTTTCGTCAGCTGGACACGCTTTCCGACAGCCTGGCCTTTGGGCTTGAAAGTATCGGTATTACCAGGGGAACAAGGACTATTTTAATGATCACCCCGGGAATGGATTTTTTTATTACCATGTTTGCCATGTTCAAAGTGGGAGCGGTTCCCGTGGTGGTGGATCCTGGCATGGGGATTGACCGAATGCTCCAATGCCTTGAACAGGGAAGACCCAAGGCATTCATCGGCATTGAAAAGGCCCACCTGCTTCGAACCCTGAAACCCAAATACTTTAAAACTGTCAAATACTGGGTAACCGTAGGCAAACGGTGGTTATGGGGCGGTCATACCCTTTCCGAACTCATGTCCCGGCGAGAAGAGTTTCCAAAAGCGCGAACCACATGGGATGAAACCGCTGCCATTGTATTTACCACCGGCTCCACAGGGCCTGCCAAGGGAGTTGTCTACACCCATGGAAATTTTGATGCCCAGATACGGCAGATCCAAACCCATTTTAAAATTGAGCCCGATGAAATTGATCTTCCCACCTTTCCCTTGTTTGCCCTGTTTGATCCGGTACTTGGAATGACCGCTGTTATCCCGGATATGGATCCAACTAAGCCAGCCCTGGTAAATCCTTCAAAAATCATTGAAGCCATTGAGAACCACGGGGTGACCAATATGTTTGCCTCACCGGCCCTGCTCAACCGGGTGGGAAAATACGGCAAGGAAAATAAGATCAAGCTGCCCTCCCTTCGACGGGTGGTATCAGCCGGAGCCCCAGTAAGTCCTGCCAATATTGAACAATTTTCCACCATGCTTTCCAAGGGAACCCAGATCCACACACCCTATGGCGCCACCGAAGCGGTTCCCATCATCTCCATCGGATCCCATGAAATTTTATCGGAAACCAGAAAACTTAGTGAACAGGGGTTTGGCATGTGTATCGGCAGGCCCATCGGAAACACAGCCATTAAGCTGATAAAAATCAACGATAATCCCATTACCCAACTAAGAGATTCCCTGGTGGTACCTGAAAATCAGGTGGGGGAAATAACGGTACAGGCAGATCTTGTGACCCAACAATATTTTAACAACCGGGAATCAGACCTTCTGGCAAAAATTCCCGATGCAAACGGAACCGTCTGGCACCGCATGGGAGATCTGGGATGGCTGGATTCGAAGGGGAGGATCTGGTTCTGCGGAAGGAAAAACCACCGGGTGGACACCGCAAAACAAACCCTGTTTACCATTCCTGTCGAAGCCATCTTTAACAATCATGAAAAAGTTTTCAGAAGCGCCCTTACCGGGGTGGGCCCCAAAATAAATCAGATACCGGTGATCTTTATTGAACCCGTCACAAAGATAGCAGATGAACCAGTGTTTATCCAGGAACTATTGGCCCTAGCCAAATCCAATCCCTTGACCGAAAGCATTGTCCATATTTTCATTGAAAAAACCTTTCCCGTTGATATCCGCCACAATTCAAAAATATTCAGGGAAAAGCTGGCCATCAAAGCAAAGAAAAAGCTCATGTAAACAAGGCCAACACAACCCCGTTAATCAGGCAAAAGATCATAGAAATAGAGCATGGCATCGGATCGGGTAATGATGCCGATGATTTTATCCCCCTTCATCACGGGAATCCTGCCGATATCATGTTTGATCATCAGCTTGGCCGCCTCAATGGCACTTTTCTCATGGGATATGGTCACAAGATTTCGGCTCATAAAGGCTTTGACAGGTGACTGCATCTGGTTTGATTTCCGAATTTTCTTAAAATCCCTCCGGGAAATCACCCCCACAAGCTTCTCCTCTTTGTCAACCACGGGCATGCCGGTGCAGCCCATATCCCTCAACAGCATAACCGCCTCGTCAACCAGGGTATCCGGGTCCACGGTAACCACAGGATATGACATGATATCGGACAACATGACCGATGAATACTGGTTACCGTTGACAAGTTCGATGATCATCTCTTTGATTGTTTCAGGATTTACCCCCTTTAACAGGGCAGAACCAGCTCCTGGGTGTCCCCCGCCCCCCATGCTTCGCATGATCAGGCCGACATTGATCTCATCCACAGCGCTTCGACCGATGATCATGCACTTATCCTGTTCTGTATCCCGGAAAATACCAAAGGCCACATCCACATTCACAATTTCCCGGTACATCTGCAAAACCATGGCCAGATTCTGGATACGCCCGGAAATATCAAGCTGGGAAAGGCTAAAGGAAAATCCACCCAGTTCGGTCCGTTCCGCTTTCTGGACCATTTCAAATAAAATATCCTTTTGTCGCTTGCTGTAAGCTGATTTTAAAAAGGTGGAAAGGATATTCAAATCAGCCTTTCGATCCAGCAGAAAACCTGCCGCATAGGCATCGGCCGACAGGGTAGAGGGAAAAGAAAGATTACCGGTATCCTCATAAAGGCCGATTAAAAAAAGAGTTGCCTGGATGGGGGTGATCAGTTTGCGCTGTTTTTCTATTTCCTGTACCAGCATGGTAACCGTGGCACCAATCTCCCGGACATTTTTCTCATCAGTCTCCATGTCCCCATTGATATGGTGATCCCATACAATAATCCGAAGATCGGGTTTTTCCTTCAGGACCAACATCCGCTGATCAAGCCGTTCCCATGTATGGGTGTCCACCACGATGAGGGTATCCACCTCATCATAGTCGATTTCCCCGGGAGAATAGAAATCAAATAGATCCTTGTGAATGGATAAAAAGGTTTTGAGATTGGCATTGATAGAGCTTGGCAATATAGGTTTTGCATCCGGGTATATAAGGGCCGCAGCAAAAAGACTGGCCAGGGCATCAAAATCAGACCCTTTGTGGGTGGTTATGATCTTCATAAGTCCTTTATATTTAAACCTTGAACTGCTTCATTAAGGTCAAAAACTTTTCTGCCATCAGGCTCAATGCCGATGCATTCTCGTTAAGGGTACCGGAATTTTTCTGAACCTGGACAGTGACATCCTGCACACGGGTGATATCCCGGGCAATCTCGGTTGCAACCTGGGCGCCCTGGTTCACACTATCATTCACCTGTGAGATTTGTCCAGAGACCTCATTGATACTTTTTGCAATTTCCAGGGTGGTGACATTTTGCTCCTCAACGGCAGCCGCAATGCTGGAGATGGCCTCATCGGAACTTTGAACAAGGCCTGCAAGGCCCTTCACTCGTTCAATCAATTCATTTGTGGTGTTTTTTATCCAGGCCAGTTTTTCATCGGCCTCAATGGTGGATTGATTGGTATCAGCGGCCAGATCGGTGATCTCGTGGGCCACTACGGCAAAGCCTTTGCCTGCCTCCCCTGCCCGTGCTGCTTCAATCTTTGCATTGAGGGCCAGCATGGCAACCTGTTCTGAAATGGACCGAATTTGATCGGTCACCGCATCCACCTCATTGGCCCTGGACCCCAATTCGGTAACCGCCAGAAGGATGCTGTCAAAGGCACCCACTACCTGGTCAATTGTCTGTTTTGACTCAGCAGACCCCTTGGCAATCTCACCAACAGTGGCACTCATTTCATCCACGGCAGCGGCAATGGCGTTCAAAGATTGGGTGGCAGCTTCCATGGTAGTGGCAATGGACTGGTTGCCCACGCTCATCTCTTCTGCTGCTGCCGATACGCTGCCGGTCATTTCAGATGCTTCCTGGCTGGCACCATTCAAATCATCGGCAATCCCTTTCAACTGATTTGAAGAAACGGAAATGGTGCCGGAATTTTCCACAATCTGCTGGATAGTCCCCCGAAGTTCCTGGGTGACGATGTTTATTTTGGCAAGAATATAATTGACCTCATCTCCCTTTTCTATTGTATATTCGTGGGTAAAATCCTTTTCCCGCATCCGGGAAGTGGCGTCCAGAACCAGCAGAATTTTTTTGTTAACCAGAAAATGAAAGAACATCCACACCAAAAGGATCAGAAGACAAAGGCCTGTGATCCCGATGAAGATACTGGTCCATTTCCCCCTTTGAATGCTCGTATTCATGGCAGCCATGGAGGAAAATACAGAAATTCCGCCCAACACCGACCGGTTCGGGCCGTGGCAATGAAAACACCGGGATTCGTTGAGAATGGGATCATTTTCCATGGCAAAGGTTTCTCCTCCCAGAGTTACCTGGAAAGAAGTATTGGATCCCTTGCCGGTCTTGAGCATGGTGGAAAGATCATTTTCAGATGCTTTTTCCAGATAGTTTTTAAATGGTTTTCCCACTGAATTGATATCTGAGCTAAAGGAAACAATACCGTTAAAATCATAGACAAACACCTTAAACCCTTTGAGTTTTTCGTTGAGCCGTTTGAACTGGGTTCTGACCGTATCATTATCGCCAATGGCAAGGGCATCAAACATTCCCCCTTCGACAGCCTTGGCCATGATCTTGTTCTGGTTGGTCAATTGGTCTGTTCCCAGCCGGTTTTGAAATGAAATATTATACCAGATCACAACAGACATCACCAGAATCACACTCAGGGAAACCGGAATCAATATTTTAAGCCACAACCGTCGGTTGATAATCCTGAATAAATTTTTAAACATGAATTTTCTCCAAAAAAATCAATTGGCGCCACCGTAGATGAGCTGTTTAAAATCAAAAGCCTGAACCCTGTCTTCATTGTGGCAAGTAATGCAGTTTTCCATGGTGAGTTCCCCGATAATTTCTTCGGGATCTTCCGACTCGGCATGGAGGCTGCCCGGCCCGTGGCAGGATTCGCATCCGGTATTTTTTACTTCCGGGGTTTTCGCCTCGGAGATAAAACCGCCCTTTTGTTTGTAGCCTGTGGTATGACATTCAAAACAGGTTTGATATTCTTCGGCAGTGAGCTTTGTCTCCATTTTTTTGATACTGTCAAAGGAATGTGCTTTTTTCGAGTATTTCATAAAAGTATCATATTGCTGTTCATGGCAGTCTTTGCAGCTTTCCGACCCCACATAGGTTTTTTCTTCCGCCCACCCAGGATTCGCGGTTGCCAAACCGACAACGGCTGCAAAAACGATTAAAACCAATCTATTCATCCGCTTTTCCCTCATCCACTTTCCCCAAAAATATTTTTCTGATTAAAAATTATTATGTATTCAGCGTATGTATCGAATTCAGTTAAAAAAGGCAATAGCTTTATCCTCTACCACCTAACCGGAATCCTCACCTGGTGCCCGGCCTTATTTTTAAAAATCAGATGTCGATTTTCAATACCAAATAGATACAGATCCCTTGTGACCCGGACATCCTGGGTGCAGTATTCAATGATTTTATCCAATCGGCCCTGTTTCCACCATTCAAGGGCCATAAGGCCGT
>JAFLJU010000647.1 GCA_022712835.1 Desulfobacteraceae bacterium | reverse complement strand
CGACCCCGGCGGCTGTTATAGAAAAACTGGTGGAAGTGGCCCAGGACCCCAAGGCCAGTAGGTATCCCGAAAGCTCGGGCATGCCCCATTTAAAACTTGAAATCGCAAAGTATTACAACCGCCATTATGGTATTGATCTGGATGCGGAAAAAGAAACCTATTTCACCATCGGGTCCAAGGAGGGCATCTCCCATCTTTGCCTGGCCATCATGGGGCCGGGAGATTCGGTTCTAGTGCCAGCCCCTGCCTTCCCCGTCCATATTTATGCTGCGGTGATTGCCGGTGCCACGGTCATGAAAATTCCCATTGCCCCGGAAAAAAGTTTTTTGGACCGGATCATCAATGTCTGTGAATCCTGTTATCCCAAACCCAAGGTGTTGCTGCTCAATTATCCCCACAATCCCACCGGGGTGGTCACGGACTTAAATTTTTTCAAGGAAGTGGTGAAGCTTGCCAAACGATTTAAATTCATGGTCATCAATGATTTTGCCTATTCCAAAATCTGCTTTGACGGATACAAGGCGCCCAGCTTTCTGGAAGCTCCCGGGGCCAAGGATGTGGGGGTCGAATTCGGATCATTTTCCAAATCCTATAACATGGCAGGATGGCGAATCGGATATTGTGTGGGCAATGAGCAAATGGTTCAGGCTCTGGGCAAAATAAAAGGATATTTTGACTATGGTATTTTTTCCGCCATCCAGGTGGCGGGTATCATCGCCCTGAGGGATTGCGACGATACCATTACCGAATTATGCAAAATCTATGAAACCCGCAGGGATGTCCTGTGCGCAAGCCTTGAACGTATGGGCTGGGAGATTACAAAACCCAAGGCCGGCATGTTTGTCTGGGCCAAAATCCCCGCCCCATTTGACAAAATGGGAGCCATGCAGTTTGCCATCGAGATGATGAACAGGGCCAATGTGGCCGTAGCCCCTGGAACCGGATTCAGCGATGAAGGGGAAGGCTATCTTCGCCTGGCCCTGGTGGAAAACGAAGAGCGACTCAAACAAGCCGCCCGGCAGATGAAAAAGGCCATGGAAGCCATGACGCCTTAACCTGACTGGCCCTGGCATCCGTCTTTCTTTTATTTTGGAAAGACCCTGCCAGGGTCAGCCCGCCGATGATCAAAAAAATTCCCCCCCGGCAAAAAATTTTCAGGGCCTCTTCCAAAGATAACGGTGTTACCCATCAATCTTCACTAAATGATTTCACTGAATAATATCACGAAATGAGGTTAACTGAATCCTTCCTTTTGTCGGCGTTAAATTTTCCCATAACCAATTGTGGAAATCAATCAGATCCTTGGCTTTGAAATTTGGACGATCGGCTGTGGTATGACACTCTTTGACAATGGTGATATCGAAATCCTTGACCAATGCCGTCTGCACGGTTGAGTTCACACAAAAATCCGTTGCGCAACCGGTAATAACCAAGTGGGTAATCTGATTTGTCCTGAGTATTTTTTCCAAATCGGTTCTGTAAAAGGAATCATTGGCTGTTTTTTCGATATAGATGTCATTTTCAGCCTGATTCAGGGCAGGCAGAATCTGCCAATCAGCCGTTCCATGGGGTAAAAAATTTTCCCTGGTGCCATCATGTTGGACAAATATAACGGTGTTACCCTGGTTTCTAAACTGATTTGACAAGGCGTTTATTCGCTGAACAACCCCTTGTGCATCGTGTCTGGGTGTTGAAAAAACGCCCACCTGCATGTCGATTATGAGTAATGCTTTCATTCTGTCTAACTTTCCTTTTGTCTATCTTTTCTTTTGTTGACAAAGCCAACTATAATCTTCCGGGGTGTCCAGGTCAAAACAGACGCCATCCGTTTCAACGGGAACCCTTGTGATCTTCTCCCCATGGGCCTCAAACAGAACCCGGCCGCCCCGATCACCTTTCAATTGCTGCAATTGAGAAAAAAATTCGGCACCAAAAATCACGGGGTTGCCCTGGCGGCCCTGGAAGGTGGGCATCACAATACCGCTGCCGGAAAAGGCCTGGATCAATTTCAAAAGAATAGCGCTGTCCACCAGGGGCTGGTCCCCCAGCAAAAACATGGCCCCGTCACAGGGACCCACCGCACCTAACCCGACCCTTATGGAACTTGCCATCCCGGTCTTGTACAAGGGGTTCACCACCACAATCACCCGGGAAACATCCACCCCGGCCATGACCTCCGCTATAATCGGTTGCGCCTGGTGACCCAACACCAAAATCAATGGATCCAATCCTGCGGCAAGGCCGTTTTCGATCACCCGGGCAAGGACAGGCCGTCCCCCCAGGGGCAACAATTGTTTGGCCGAGCAAAGCCCGGTACCCATTCGGGTGCCCATGCCCGCAGCAAGGATAATTCCGGCCAGACTCATTATTTTTTTTCCAGAATTTTCATTAGAATATTTTCAGCCGTCATGGGCAGCGTCCGTAAATGGATGCCGCAGGCATTGGTGATGGCATGGGCAATGGCCGGGGCCGGGGTGTTGATAACCACCTCACCAATGGATTTGGCCCCAAAGGGCCCGGTGGGCTCGTAACTGCTTTGAAACTCAACCCGAAGCATTCCCATATCCAGGCGGGAGGGAATTTTATACTGCATGAACGAATTGTTCATCATTTTCCCGGTTTTTCCATAGGTGATATCCTCAAACAAGGCCATGCCGATTCCCTGGACAATGCCCCCCTCTGTCTGTATCCGGGCAAGGTTTGGGTTGATGGGCGTGCCGCAGTCCACCACCCCCACATAGTCGATCACATCGGTTTTTCCAGTTTCAAGGTCCATTTCAATCTCAACAAACCCGGCCATGAAGGGCGGGGGAGAGACCGGGCTTGAATGGGATGCCGTTGCGGACAGGCAAGCCCCTGATCCCACCACCAGATCCTTTGCCAGGGCAGCAAGATCGATCCGATTTTTTTCATTGTCATTTTCGTTGTCATTTTCGTTGAAAATCGCCCGGCCGTCAAAGGTCAGGGTATCCGCATCCATCCCAAGCCTGAGGGCGGCTTCCCGGATGATTTTTTCTTTTAAACCTTCACAGGCTTTGACAACCGCCATGCCGGTCAAAAAGGTGGTGCTGGAAGCATAGGAACCGGTATCATAGGGAGAATGGTCTGTGTCCACCCCGCTGACAATGATTTTATCCAGCTCGCATTCCAGACATTCCGCCGCAATCTGGGCCAGGATGGTGTCGCACCCGGTTCCCATGTCCGTGGCACCGATCATCAGGGTATAATAGGCATCATCCTGGAGCCTTACCTCCACGGCCGCCATATCAATGTTGGGAATGCTGGATCCCTGCATGGTGATGGCCGCCCCCACAGCCCGGACCCGGGTGTCGCTGACCCGGACACAGGGATATTTTTTCTCCCACCCGATCATCTCCCGCCCCTTTTGGATACAGGCTTCCAGGGCACAGGAGTTGAGTTTTTCCCCGTGATAGGCCGTCAGGGTTTCGCCTTCCTCCAGCAGATTTTTCAAGCGCAGGGTCAAGGGGTCCATCCCAAGCTTGGCAGCCAGTTCGTTCATGGCCGATTCCAGGGCAAAGGTTCCCTGGGTGGCCCCGTAACCCCGGAAGGCACCTGCGGACATGGTATTGGTGTAGACCACCTGATAGCTGAATTTACAGGCATTGGCCTTGTTGTACAGGGGCAGGGTTTTGTGGCCGGAAAGCCCCACGGTGGTGGGGCCGTGCTCCCCATAGGCACCGGTATTGGACAGGGTGTGCAGATGGATGGCCAGAATTTTCCCCTCTTTGTCCGCCCCCACCTTGGCCCGGATGATCATCTCGTGACGGCTGGTGGACCCGATAAAAGACTCGGTCCGGTCAAAAATAATTTTGGCAGGTTGACCGGTCGTAAGCGTCACAATGGCCGGAAACAACTCGCTGATCAGGGTTTGCTTGGCCCCGAACCCGGCCCCGATCCTGGGCTTGATCACCCGGATACTTTGTTTGGGGACGTCAAGGGCTTTGGCCGCAATCCGCCGGATGTGAAAGGGCACCTGGGTGGAGGAAACAATGACCAGTCTCCCCTGGTGATCCAGATAGGTATAGGTCCGGAAGGTTTCCATCATGGCCTGGCTGTTGGCTTTTACATGGTAGACCTCGTCCACGATCACATCGCTTTTTTGAAACTGGGCCTCGGTATCCCCGCTTTCAAACCCGCCCGAACAGCACAGGTTCCGTTCAACCTGGTTGCCAATGTCAAAATTCACATGATAATCGGCTTCGGGATGGATGACGCTTGGATGGTCCAGAGCGGTTTCCGGGTCCAGAACAGGTGTAAACACCTCATAGCTCACCTTGATTGCTTTGATGGCCCGTTCCACCTCCTTTTCCGTACTCCCTGCCACAATAGCAATCGGGTCCCCCACATACCGAACATATGCGTCAAGGATCAGCCGGTCATAGGGGCTGGGTTCAGGATGGGATTGGCCGGCCATGGTAAACCTTTGCGTCGGCACATCCTTGTGGGTAAG
>JAFLJU010000554.1 GCA_022712835.1 Desulfobacteraceae bacterium | reverse complement strand
AATCAGGATCTGTTGCCTTCTGGAACACTTAATTTTTCATCGACTATTTTGCTATTCTCTTTCATCCACTGGGTATTTGGCCCGGAACCATTCCCGCCAACCGCCCTTCAGGGCATGAACATTCGTAAATCCCTCTGCCATGAGTTTTCGTGCCAGACCGGCACTGGTGGCTTCATTGGGTCAGGCGCAGTATAAGACCAGCTTTTGGTCTTTGGGGTATGTATTTTTCCAGCCCATGAACTTCCCGGGATCAGCCCTATGGGCATCCTTGATTTTAAACTCAGAAGATTTAAAGTCTCTTCCCTGGCGGGCATCTAAAATGGTGACCTCCCCTTTATCCATCCAGGATTTGAGGGTCTCCTTGGTGATGACAGATACAGAATCAGCCCCGGAGTATGAAGAAAAAACCAGCAGGGCGGAAAATGAGATAAGTAAAAATAAAAACTTTTTCATAATGAACTCCTTTTGTTAGGTTTCATAGTTTGGATTAACCTTTTTGTTTTGATGATTTCCATGTGAATACAAATCCCGGGATAAGACCTGCTCCCAGGGTTAAGCTAAAATATATGATCTCCCCTCCGGACAATAAAAGGAAACAAACACCGGTCAGGGTAATCAAGGATGCCGCAAGGTTAGCCAATGAAAACTGCCGGGTTAAAAAATTAAGAGAGATCAGTCCGTAGGAAAACAGCCAGACAAGAAAAATTGCCCGTATCCAGATTTCCAGTTTGTCGCTGCCTGCCATTCCTTTGGCCATCATCAGACCAATGGTCAGGGCCAGGAATATGGGTGCGACCCCCTGGTTTTTGGTCCATTGGGGTAGCAGCCCATGGCCTGCCATGTCATTGGTATTGATCCGGCAGGCCAGGAACAATGCATTGACAGCTCCCAGAGTCCCAAAGATAATGATCCCTCCCATGATGAAGCGGCCTGCATCCCCCAGCAGAACCTTTGCGGTTTTTAAATGGGGAAGACTGGATGAAGCCAGTTTTGCCAGGGGAACATGCTGGATGGAAACCATTGCCCAGAGCAGGAACAATATCCCTGTGCCACCAATGGTCCATACCAGGGGGCCTAACTTTTTTGACTTGCCCGGCCGGTCTGTGTTTTGATCCAGGGTAAGAGCACCCAGGTCAAATCCCACCCACAAGACCAGGGCAAGAAAAAGAATGGATCTGTCCTGGATCATGATCCCGGGAGCCGTGGCCTGGGCTCCCAGAACCTGGGATCCCGGGGTGAGAATGCCTGCCAGAATCAAGGTCAAAAGCCCTGCCACGGTGAGGGTGACAAAGATCACCTGGGCCTTCAATCCCATTGATATTTCCATCAAATGTATCCCCAGAAGTATGCCAAGCAGTAAAAAGGCAAATCCAAAATTGGGAAACCAATGGAGAAAGACTTCGTTAAAGACAAACCCGGATGAGACCAGAATTCCAGTGGACAGAAAAATGGCGGCAAGCCCCCTTGTGGCCTATGGGATATAGACCAAACGGGTTATTAGAAAATCTGTTTCTCCTGTGTTTTGGTTCAGATTTTGGTAATTTGCTGCATGGATGAAAAAAACAACCATGGATGCAAGCATCAGCACAAGCCCTGTCCAGCCGGTCTTCCCCATAAGGTTTCCCAGCAGAACCAGGGTGTCGGGAGAGAGCATGATGCCCATGGCTAAAGCTATGGGGATTACTTTTGTAAAGAATGTGTGGGGCTTTTTTTTCATGATTTTTCCTTTTGCCAAGGCGGAGTATTATATATCAAGCAGCTCAAATTTGCGTAATAGATAAAAAAACGGAGTGGAAAAAATCTTGACTTTTCAATAATCGTTGCAACAATTTAAGCGTTGGCATTTGAAATTAGTTAAGACTAACACATCGTCTAAATACTTACTATACTATAGCAAAATAAAACTAAACAAAATTATGAGAAGAGGGCATTATGAGCACCCATCAATGTACAAAATGCGGAAAGATTTCTTCCAATAAAAAAGAGTTATGTGCCACCAGCAACGAGATCACCTCCCTTTATGTCTGCGAAGATTGCAATAAACAGAGCGTGAGCGCGGAAGGTATTTGTCGTCCTAAGGAAGTTGCACCTTCCTATTATTGCAAAACATGCGGTTCCTCTGCCGGGGATGAATCATCGCTGTGTAAACCCAAACACATTCAAGTATAATTCATTGACCATATAATAAAAAAGGGGCTTGCGAATTTTTTATTCGCAAGCCCCTTTTTGGTATTCCACCGTTAGTTAATCGTGTCTGATTCCGGTTCTCCCAGGAAAAAGGTTTTTGTTCTGGCATAGCCCGTGGCAAAATTGTTCTTTGTATCTTCAATCAGGGCATAGAGGGTGGGGACCACCACCAGGGTCAGGACCGTGGCAATCATGAGGCCGAAGATGACCACAATGGCCATGGATCGCCACCATTGGCTGGATTCAGAGGCCATGGACAGGGCCATGATGTGGAAATCATAGGAGATGCCCGTTACCATGGGTAGCAGCCCCAATATGGTAGTGATGGCCGTGAGCATGACCGGCCGAAGCCGGGTGGCACCGGCGGCGATCACCGATTGTCTTACCCCCATGCCGCCATCCCGCAGTTTGTTGGTATAATCAATGAGGACGATGGCATTGTTCACCACCACCCCGGCAAGGGAGATGATTCCCACCCCGGTCATGATGATGCCAAAGGGCGATTTGATCACGGCCAGTCCCCAGAAGGCCCCGCCAAGCGAGAGGATAACCGAGGTCAGAATGATGCCCGGTTGAACCACTGAGTTAAACAGGGTGACCAGGATCAGGAAAATTAAAAACAGGGCGATGAGAAACGCCTTTGACAAAAAATCCTGGGCCTGTTGCTGCTCTTCGTCTTCTCCTGTGAATTTGAAACCATAGCCCGGGGGCAATTTCATCTCCTTGAGCAATTCCTGGACCTGCATCCGGGCCACGGTTCCCGTGGTTTTGGTTTCATCCACATTGGCCTGCAACGTGACCACCCGCTCATGATTTTTCCGAACAATATCGCCTATGGTTCCCTCGTATTCAATGGAGGCCAGGGTGGTTAAGGGGACAATTTCTCCTGTCGGGGTGGGGATCATGAGTTTGTGCAGCACATCGGTCACCAGCCGGTCGGATTGGGCCAGTTTGACCACGATATCATAGTCGTCATCCCCGTCATAATAGGTGGAGACATCCAGGCCGTTGTATGCAATTTTCAGGGCAAATCCAATGGCGGAGGTGGTCAGGCCGAACATGGCCGTTTTCTGGCGGTCGATTTTAATCTGAACCGATGGCAACCCACCCTGGTAGTCATCCCGAACATCCTTGACATGGGGTACGCTTTCCACCACCTTTTTTATCTGTTCTGAAATTCGGCTCAACACATTAAAATTGTTCCCTGAAATTTCAATGTTGATGGGGGGACCTGTGGGGGGACCTTCTTTTTGTTCGTCCACGGTGATTTTTACCCCGGCAATATGGGCCACCCGACGGCGGATTTCCTCCAGGTCCTCCTTGGTGGGGGAGGTTCTGTCTTCAAAGTCAATGAACTGGATGCCGATATGGTTGGGCAGGTTGGAGTCAAAGACCGAGCTGCCCGCATTTTGCACCACTCGGGTGAAAATATGTTCGATATTGTTAATGTTGGAAGGAGCCATAAAGGTGCTGCCGTCTGCATTGGTATGGGTCTGCAGGGCAATGGCCTCCTGGTAGTTTTGACTCTCACTTCCGGTAATGGCCATCTCCACCTGTTTGACCGTGCGGTCGATAAATTCCAGGTCAGCCCCTTCGGGAACGTCAATATTGACATAGACAGACGCCGGATCAATGGAGGGGAAAAACTCCACAGGTTTTTCAATGCCGATGGTGAGCATCCAGATCTGAAATAGAAAAACCAGCACCACAAAGGCGGCCAGAAGCACGGAAATTTTATGGTTCAGGGCGTGGCCGAGGACGCGCACATAGGATTTTAAAACCATGCCTTGTATTTTAATGGGAGTTTCCCCCTGGGCTTCCATCTCTTCGGCAGAAAGGGTTTTTGGTCTCTCCCCATTTTTTCCCGGGATAGCCTTCATGAAAAATGCGCACAGGGCCGGGTTGATGACCAGGGCCACAAACAGGGAGGAAATCAGGGTAACAATCAAGGTGATGGGCAGATATTTCATAAATTCCCCCATGATTCCCGGCCAGAAAACCATGGGGAAAAACGCCGCCACCGTGGTCAGGGTGGAGCCGATGACCGGCCAGGCCACCTCACCTGTGGCCTTCATGGCAGCTTCCACCTTGGGGATTCCCTGCTGCATATACCGGTAGATATTTTCAATAATTACAATGGCATTGTCCACCAGCATGCCCAGGGCCAGGGTCAGGGAAAACAGGACAATCATGTTCAGGGTAATGCCCAGGGCATGGAGCACGGCAAAGGTCAGAAACATGGAAAAGGGGATGGCAATCCCGACCAGGAGCGCATTTCTGATGCCAAGGGCGATAAAAAGGACTGCTACCACCAGGATGAGGCCGGAGATGATATTGTTTTCAAGGTCCGCCACCATGTTTTTGATGTCCTTGGACTTGTTCATCAGTTTGGTGATACTGGTATTTTTGGGAAGAGTGGCGTTTACCCGTTCAACAATGGTGTCTATTTTTTCCGAAATATGGATGATATTTTCCCCTACCCTTTTTTTAACGGAGATGTTGATGGAATCCACTCCGTTGAGCCGGGATCTTGAGGTCTCTTCCTTGATGCCGTCCACCACTTTTGCCACATCTTTTAAATAGATGGGCCGGCCTTGATGGGTGGCCACCACAAGCGAAAGAATCTCTTCCGGGGTTTCAAACTCACCGGGTACTTTGAGCTGATACCTTCCGTCCCCCAGGGTGATAGCACCCCCCGAGGTGTTCTGATTCTCGCTGACCACACTCTGCTGGAGAGCGGTGATGGGAATTCTGTAATAGGCCAGCTTGTCCGTATCCACTTCCACACGGATTTCCCGTTCCTGACCACCGGTGACAGCTGCCTCAAGCACGCCGGGAACCGCTTCAATATCGTCCTTGAGATCATCGGCGATTCTTTTAAGGGCCCTGGGGCCGCAATCTCCGGCCAAAGAATAGATCACAATGGGCATTTCGGAAATATTGACCTCATACACAGAAGGATCATTCTCAAGATCCGTGGGCAGATCGTTTTTGGCCTCATCCACCTTGTCCTTGACCTTGGACAGCACCTCATTGATCTCGGTTCCGGGCAAAAATTCAATATTGATCTGGGACAACCCCTGGGAGCTGACGGAACTAATGTTCTTTACCTTGTCCAACCCCTTGAGCTTTTTCTCAATTTTAAGGGTGATGGCTGTTTCTATATCCGAGGCCGATACCCCCCGGTATTCGGTTCTGACAAATACATAGGGGATGGTGATATCCGGATCACTCTCCCGGGGAAGCACGCTATAGGCATAGAGCCCGATACCTATGATAATAACAGCCAGCACCAGAACACTGATTCTGTTTTTGATGGCCACATCCGAGACGATCATTGGGTCAACTCCTCCATTTTTCGGATGGTTCGGGTGACATTAACGGTTTCTCCGTCTTCAATGATTTTATGGCCCACCACCACCACGCTTTCTCCCGGGGACAGACCTTTTGTGATCTGGGTTTTCCATCCGTCCTGGAATCCCGTTGTCACGGGCCTGAAATTCACCAGGCTATCTTTTTCCACAAAAACCCCTGTTTGCTTGTTCGCTGTGACCAGGGCATATATGGGAACAGCAAGTCCCTTTGCATCTTGGTTCTTGATAATGGACACCCGGGCAAACATGCCCGGCAGGATCTGGTGATCCGGATTCTGCACCTCAATTTGAAGATTATAGAGATGAGCCATGGAATCGGTGGTTTTAAACAGATAGTGATGCTGGCCGGTATAGGATTTGCCGCCCAGGGCGTCAATGGTCATGTCAAATGTTTTGAGCTTCCGGACAGCTGCCACATCGGATTCGGGGATGCCCACCTCTATTTTCAGCCGATCCATCTGGAGAATGTTGACAACGGGATTGCCCACATTTAAATAATCACCGGTTTCAATATATACCCGGTCCACAATTCCTTCCATGGGGGAACGGATGGTACAACGGCTCAGGTTCAGCTTGGCCGTGTCCATGGCCGCTTTACTTGTTTTAACCCGCTCGCTGGCATCTTCCATTTGGGACTGGGTGACAAATTGTTTTTTGGACAGGGCCCTGAACCGTTTTTCATTGGTTCTGGCAATTTCATGGGAGGCCAGGGCCGCATCGTAATTGTTTTGATAATCCCGCTTGTCAATGACAGCAAGGATATCCTCCTTGTGTACCCGGGTTCCTTCCTCTATCCGTTTGGAGACAATTTTTCCCTTCACCTCTGCTGCCACCTTCAAATCGATCCAGGGTTTTGCCATACCCGGCAGACTGATTTTTTCCATGACCATGTCGGGATGTATGCCCATGGTGATCACATTGGTTAACGCTTTTGCTTGCCTCATCTGGTGGGATTGTTTTTGGGCAAGATCTGCTTTCTGGGCGGAGATTTTTTTGCCCAGGGGGAAAATCACCAATCCCACGATCAGTATCACGATGATAATGGGAAAGCTGTGCCAGATAAACTGAAGAAAACTACGGATAAATTTTTTCTTGTGAATGGGTTCCATGAAACGCGTCCTTTTTTGATAAAAGCCAATCTGAAAATTATCTAAAAAATAGTGTCAATTCCCTTTAATACAAGGGGCTCTTTTCGGCCGGGGGTCAAAATTCGGTTAAAAACCTGAAAACAAGGGCGATGACCACCCAGGAAAACTCAACAAGGGCGACCCCGGTAGCATTTTGGGTAAAATGTCTGTCTTTTTGAGCTATATTCCTAGCCGATTGTTAAATTATTAAAAGCCGATGCTATAATACTCCTGGGGTGTTGTATAGAAACAAATTGTAAAAAAGTGTGTACAAAAAAGTGATTATTGACCCCGAATCTAAATGACGTCCTTACTTTTCTTGACAATTTTGTCTTAGGGAAGGTCAATTTGAAAAACCCGAACAAATTATTGACAATCCTTTGACAATCTATATGATAAATAGGTCACATTGGGGGGCAAATACTTGAGAACATCTTGAATCCATTAACGAGATTAAGCTTTAATTAAATAGAGATACATATGCTGACAGATCTGGAAAAAAAAATAATTGCCCTGCTGCAAACCGATATTCCGGTGGTAAAACGTCCTTTTCTGGCGATGGCTGAAACAATCGGCATTTCCGAAGAGAAGTTTTTAAAGGTTCTGAACGATCTCAACGACCAGGGAATGATCCGTAGGTTTGGTGCCACCATTAAACACCAGAAATCCGGATATAAGGCCAATGCCATGGTTGCCTGGAAAGTGCCCGAAGAGCGGGTGGAACGAGTGGGAAATATCATGGCCACATTCAGTGAGATCACCCATTGTTATAGAAGAAACCCTGCACCAGGATGGGAATATAATCTATATACCATGGTCCATGCGGCGGATGAAGATGGCTGTCATGCCATTGTTGAAAAGATATCCCGGGATGTGGAAGAAACAAATTATACCCTGCTGTTTTCCCGGCAGGAACTGAAAAAAACCTCCATGAAATATTTTGAAGACTGATCCGCCCCACATTCTTTGTATAAATCCCTGGATCCATGACTTTGCTGCCTTTGATTTCTGGGCAAAACCCCTGGGGCTTTTGTCCATTGCTGCTATTCTCAGGGACAACGGGTTGAAAATCAGTTATTTGGACTGCCTGGATAGGTTTCATCCCCGCCAGGAGCCCCTTCTCAAGGTTCAATGGGATGGCCGCGGTCCTTTTCGTAAAACCCCCATCCCCCTGCCCGATGGAATTGGGGATCTGCTGCCGGAAGTGGGTCATTTTTCCCGGTATGGGATTGAGCCTGAATGGTTTTACCAGGATCTTAGGTGTTTGCCCCGGCCCGACCTTATTTTTGTGACCTCGCTTATGACCTATTGGGCCAGCGGGGTCAGGGAAACCATAGAGATGATCAAAAAAGTCTTTCCGGATGTGCCAATCATCCTGGGGGGAATCTATGCAGGGCTTTGCCTGGAACATGCCAGGGCCCATTCAATGGCAGACCGGGTAGTCACCGGGCCGGCAGAACCCATCCTAAAATCTCTTATCAAGGAATTTACTGGATTTGACCTTGAGTTTGTGCCTGATCCTAACGATCTGGACACCTATCCCTTTCCGGCTTTGGATCTTTCCTCCCACCTGGCCTATGCCCCCATCATGACATCAAGAGGATGCCCATTCTCATGCGAATACTGTGCCTCATCTTTTTTGGAACCTGTTGCAAGAAGGCGCTCCCCTGACAATGTATTCAAAGAGATTGCCCATTGGCACCAAAAGTTTGGTGTAAAGAATTTTGCTTTTTACGATGATGCCTTGCTGGTGGACGGCAAATCCCATGCCTTTCCTTTGTTTGAAAAAATAATTGATTCAAAAATGGACCTTAATTTTCATACCCCCAATGCCGTTCACATCAGGGAAATCACTCCCAAAGCCGCTGAGCTCATGTTCGAAGCTGGTTTTAAGACCATTCGTATGGGGCTGGAAACCACTAATTTCTCAACAGAAAGAAACCATGATACCAAGGTTAGGGAAAATGAATTTTTTACGGCGGTTAAAAATTTGAAATCCGCCGGATTTGAGCCCAAACAACTGGGGGCCTACCTTCTCTGCGGACTGCCCAACCAGGAGATTGAAGCAGTGGCCGTTTCCATGGAGATTGTAAAAAAAACAGGAATTTTGCCGATACTTGCCTATTATACCCCCATCCCCCATACCCCCATGTGGGAGCATGCGGTTCAAAATGCCCGGTTTGATATCAGCAAACACCCTGTATTTACAAATAATACCCTGTTCCCCTGTGTCAAATCTTCTGGCGATCGTGATCGCATTTCCCAATTGAAAAATATGAAAAACTAGGGTATACCCCTCTCAGCTTTGTTGGAATTTGATTGGCATTATATTTAAATAATATTAGCAGGCAAATACAAAGAGGGTTACGTGGATTTATTCAATATCATTATCCAGACGTTGGGCGGGCTGGGGTTGTTTATCCTTGGCATGAAGATGATGACCGAAGGGCTCCAGGCAACTGCCGGTCAGAAGATAAGAAGTATTCTTGAAGCAATTTCCTCAAACAGGTTTCTTGGGTGTCTCACGGGAGCCGGTGTTACCGCCATGGTTCAAAGTTCCTCTGCCACAACCGTGATGCTCATCGGGTTTGTCAGCGCGGGGATCATGGGCTTTGAACAGGCCGTTGGCGTGATTATCGGCGCCAATGTGGGCACCACCATCACCGGTCAGCTGATTGCCTTTAAACTGACAAAGGCGGCATTGCCGGCCATTACCCTGGGCGTTGGGCTCAAATATTTTTCCAAACAACGCAATTATAGACATATCGGTGATATTATTCTGGGATTTGGCCTGCTCTTCTATGGTCTGACGGTTATGAAACATGGATTGGCCCCCATAAAATCCGATCCCCAATTTATTGCTTTTTTTACAACGTTTACCACGGATAACCTGGGTGGGATTATGCTCTGTGTGGCCATGGGTGCTATTTTAACAGTAGCAGTCCAATCCTCTTCTGCCACGGTGGGCCTGACCATGACCCTGGCCACTTCCGGGTTGTTGACCTTTCCCACGGCCCTGGCCCTGGTGCTGGGGGAAAATATCGGCACCACCATTACGGCCCAGCTGGCCACCATGGGGTCCAAAAATGCCGGCGCCCACCGAACCGCCAATGCCCATACCATCTTTAATGTTATCGGGGTGGGCATTATCCTGGCCATTTTTCCTTTTTTTGTGACCCTTGTT
>JAFLJU010000412.1 GCA_022712835.1 Desulfobacteraceae bacterium | reverse complement strand
CCCGACGAGCTACCAGACTGCTCCACCCCGCAACAACGAGACGCAATATAGGGGAATATGGATATTAAGTCAAGGACCTTGTTCGAAAACAAGGTAATATTTTCAAACCCCTTTTAGACAGGCATTCTTTTCATATTAAGTATCCTATACACCCCTGCCCTATACAGTCAATCAAAAAAAATACCCTAGAGTTTCATCCCACAAAGTTTTTCATCCAGAAGTGCCCACTCTGGAATATACTTCGCAACTTCCTTGTAAAACTCCTTGGAATGATCCTTATGCTTGATATGGACGAGTTCGTGAACAACAATATAATCTATCAGTGTAAATGGGAGTTTTACCGCATCGTGATTGATGATGATTTCATTATCTCTGGTACAGCTCCCCCAGCGCTTATCTAACCTACGGAATTTAACTGCGGCAGGTATTAACCCTGTTGTCTGAGTCCATTTCTTCACTCTGGGTTTAATCTTGATGATAGATTTTTCCCGGCAAAAGTATTGAAGCGCCTCATTGATGGCAGAATTCCTGTCAGGCAATGCCGGATTCAGTCGTATCTCGAACTTGGACTGGGTAAACTTCACTGCGGTCTTTTTTATCTGAGTATCCGGTATAATCTCCACATAGTACCGTCTCCCCAAGTATAACAGTCTTGACCCGGTGATTATCTTTCCCTGGGGAAGGCGTTCAACCAATTTTAACTTTTCAAGTATCCATTTCCCTTTCTTATTGACAGCTTCCTTGGCTTTTTCTTCACTGATTGAAGGGCTTTTGAGACTGACGCCTTCATAAAAGTCAACGGTGATATAGGCATGTTTAAGGGCGTTATCAATGATATGGAAAAACTGAATTTCCTGGGTTCCGTATTTTACCGCCAGCACTGCTAATTCCTTTTAATCAGGTCCACAAGGGAAACGGTTATTGACTGGATATCTTTGGCTTCCACTTTACCACGGAGAACATCTTTAATATTCTTCCGCATGGATTTTTTCACTTCTCCTTTACCCTGCCAGTCTGTTATGGAAAGTTCTTCTTGGATACCATCAAAAATCTGGCCGGTAATACCCTTGGCATCATTCAGAGTGGTTTCCAGGGTTTTGTAAACAGCAAACTCCCTATCGGAGCCAAAGCCCATACTTTGAGCTTCTTTGCTCTTGTTGACAATTTTCTGCTGGATTTGGTCAAATTCCTTGAAAAGTTCCACCTGGGTAATCTGATTTTTCTTTCTCATTTCAATCAACTCTTCCAGCTTATCTGCCAGGGGTTGATAAAAGTCGGGGTTATTCTCCAGGTCAATCTTGATGGTGTGCTTTATACGATTGGCTTTTTTGAGTTCCTTGGATTTCCCGCTCTTCGTGTTGTCTATCTCTTCTTGGAATTTTTCCACGTCAATGATTGATACGGGTTCATCCAGCAAAGAGCTAATCCCTCTGGCCCGGAGATGCTCATCTATCAAGCTTTGGAGCTTCTTGCTTTCATCCTTGGATATCCGCAGGGATTTATCCACATATGCGTTTGCGGCTTCCAGTTTAATTTCATTGTAAAGGCAAAAATCGTCTTTGTATTCCAGGGCAGATTCATCGGGCAGGACAATATTCAGGGACTTGTTAAACTTTTTCAAAAGCTCTTTAAAATTATCCCGAAAGTCTTCTGGCTCAAGATAATGGACAGCCTTATCAACGTATTCCTGACGGTTCTTTATCCTATCAATGCCCAAACCCTGAAAGAAGGCCACAAGGCGATTATGACGCAATCTGAGCTTTGTTATTTCTTCGCTGATGTTTACCATTACATCACCCGGTTCCAGTTCATCTGAAAATATTTCCATGGCGGCTACAAGATGATCTGTGATCCCGCAATAATCCACGATTAGACCCGCAGGTTTGGCCCCCCTGGTTCTGTTAACCCTGGCGATGGCTTGGAGAAGATTATGAGCCTTCAATGGTTTGTCCAGATACATCACCATGGCCACCGGCACATCGTATCCGGTTAAAAGCATATCTGACACAATCATCAGAGCATCGTTATTGTACTGTTGTTTACCGTCTTTGCTGAGTTGTACCTCATCACCAAAAGGCAGTTTGAAATCTGCTATAACCTTTTTTATCTCAGTTTCAGGGGTGGCTATCTTGAAATATTCGTCTGGGTCTTTTTTCAATGAAAAGCTCATCACCACCCGGCTTGAAAATCCATGTTTCCCTGCTTCTATGAGTTTATTAAAGGCCTTTTTATAGGCGATGGCAGATTCCCGGTTATAGCAAACGACCATTCCCTTGTATCCGTCCGGGTAAATCTTGGTCTTGTAATGGTTGATGATATGTTCTGCAATGCGCTTGATACGCTGCTTAGCGATCATTTGTTTTTTCAGGCTGGTGGCTTCCAGTTTCAACTGGGCCTGTTTTGCTTCACTTTCCTGGTCGAAATAATATTTGAACTGTTTTTCCAACAGATCCTTTTCAACGTAAAGGTCTGGGATACCGTCTTCATAAAAGATAGGAAGGGTTGCGCCATCCTCAACAGACTGTTTGATATTGTAAATATCCAGATATTTACCGCCATAGAAATTACCCAGGGTGGATTTTTGTTCCATGTCAATGGGAGTGCCGGTAAAGGCAATGAATTTAACATTTTTAAGGGCCTTGCGCATAAAGCCTGCCAGGAATCCATACTGGGACCTATGGGCTTCATCCACCATCACAAAAAGGTTTTCCTTTTCAGACACCACTTCAATCTGTTCCTTGGTAACCTTGACGATATTCCCCTCAT
>JAFLJU010000271.1 GCA_022712835.1 Desulfobacteraceae bacterium | reverse complement strand
CTACCCGGTTTTTACCATTTTATTCCTTGATTTCGGTTTGACCGTGGCCCAGTTTGCCATTCTCAATGCGGTTTGGGCCGCCACCATTGTCATAGCAGAAGTGCCTTCCGGGGCCCTTGCCGACATCATCGGCCGCAAACGCCTCCTGGTCTTTGCCACCCTGACCATGGTGGTGGAGGTTGGGATAATCAGTTTTGCACCGACATCTGATCTGTCCCTGGTATTTTATCTGTTTTTGATCAACCGAATCCTAAGCGGCTTGGCAGAAGCGGCCGCCAGTGGGGCAGATGAAGCCCTGGCCTATGATGCCCTTAAAGATCAGGGCAACCCCAATGACTGGGGGCGGGTTCTGGAGATTCTGGCACGGTTCCAGTCCCTGGGGTTTATCATTGCCATGGGCACCGGTGCGGCCCTCTATGACCCCCGTCTGATGGAAAGCCTTTGCCAATTCTTTGGTTTTTCCCTCTCCCTGACCCAGGAGACAACCATGCGGTTTCCCCTATACGCCACTCTTATCCTGGCTTTTTTTGCCTGCGCCACCACCATTGGAATGACAGAAACGCCCCCAAAACCAACTCAAACGCCAGAGTTGGCCCATTCTTTAAACCGGATTATTCGGGTAAAACAGGCATTTGGCCTGACCTTTAAGGCAGGGGGATGGATTTTCAAAACCCCCTTTATACTGAGCGTCATTTTATTTGGAATGCTCTTTGACGGTATCATTCGCATGGTCATCACCCTTTCCAGTCAATATTATCGAATGATCCAGCTGCCTGAATCCCTTTTTGGCATCATCGGCGCCCTGGTGGCCATGCTGGGATTTGTGATCCCCAAAATTGCCAGAAAAATTGCAGAACACAAAGCGCCGGTCCTAGGACTTTGGATCACGGCCGTCCTGACCCTTACAGGCCTTACCACCATGAGCTTTTTCTGGCCATGGACAGGGCTGATTCCTGCCATTATCACCTTCAGCGCCATGTATTTTAACGGATTTTTTGTCAGTTTTTACCTGAACCGAGAAACGGCATCTGAACAACGGGCAACTGTCTTGAGTTTTAAAGGCCTATCCTATAATCTTTCCTACGGCATCCTGGGAATTGGCTATGCCCTTTTGCTCAAGGCAAAAAAACAAGCTCTGGCGCCTGAATTTTCTCTGGAAAATCCAGACATCGGACCGGCCATGATTGAGACCATGGTTTTCAAAAACAGTTTGCACTTGTTTCCCGGAACTTTTTTGGTGGGGTTTGTGCTTTTTTGCCTGGTCTATTGGGTGTTCATCAAGCAGCGAATGCCAAAATAATCCAAGTTAAATGACTATAGGATTAAAAATCGATGCATCCATTGGCATCTTTTGACCAATCCCGCTTTAGACGATCCAACTCTTTTTCTAAATATTCATGATCCTTGGCCGCCTGTGGTCCAACATATCCGTTTCCTAACTCAAGCGTTTCATACCAAAATTTTGCATTCTCTCTAATGACGCTTGTTTTTGTAACCTGGACTTCTCCTTCAAAAGTGACCCATGTGATATGGTCTGAAGAATTGTCATTAAGCGGTATTAAAAGTTCGGCCAAATCAATAATTGTGAGGTTGTTTTTTAAGTTCATGGGGGCTCCGTTTTAGATTCATTCTTTAAATTTTTGAGACTTTAAAGTAAGGCATCAAAAAAGATTGTCCAGCAAAAAAAAAAGCCGTGGCAAGGAGCTGATTAACCCTTGCCGGCAATTTCCCGGAGTGATCCTTCACAAGCATTAGGCCTTCCGTTAAAACAAAGACCTGATACTATTTGTTTTTCCAGGCAGGCCGTCTCTTTTCCTCAAAACTTGCAATCCCCTCAAGGGTATCTTCGGTTTTCATCAGAGTTTTAAGAAAATAATTAGAGATAAGGTCCACGCCCTGGGAAAAATTGGTGCCAATATGGCGTTTGACCGCTCTCTTGTTCATGCGAATAATCAAGGGACTTGAATGGCAGATTTCCTTGATATTTTTTTCCACCACATCACTGAACTCATCATCTTCGGCCACCTGGCTGACAAAGCCCAGTTTCCGTGCTTCTTTGGCCGTATAATTTTTGCCGGTGGTGACGATTTCAATGGCCTTGGCAGGCCCGACCAATTCCGGCAACCGAAGAGCGGCATAGGGAGGAAAAAACCCAAGCTTGATTTCCGGCTGTCCGAAAATAGCCTTCTTGGAGGCAATGACAATATCACAGGCAATGGCAACTTCCATGCCCCCGCCAAGACAGGCGCCGTTCACCGCCGCAATAACCGGGATATCAATCATGTTGATCAGCTCAAATACCCGGTTAAACACCGCCACCATTTCATCCACATTACAGGGGGCATGATCTGACACTTCCACCCCGGCACAAAAACTTCTCCCCTCCCCTGTGATCATCACACATTTTAAGGACTCATCTGCCGCAATGGCGGCAAGCTCATCATTGAGTTCATTCATCATGGGGATATTCAACACGTTGTGCTTTGGGCGATTCAAGGTGATTCTGACCACCTGCTCATCTCGTTCTATGTTTAAAAACTGTGGGTCTGCCATGGGTTCCTCCTGTCA
>JAFLJU010000527.1 GCA_022712835.1 Desulfobacteraceae bacterium | reverse complement strand
AACATATGATGCAGTGGTTAAAATAATAAATAACCTTAAGTCTGGCCGTACCGTATACACCAATATTCGTGGTATGGATGACCCTCTTTGTCAGCAGGTCATAATGGCCTTGGCTGGGATTGATGACTATGGCATTGCCTGTCGTTTGAATCACCTAACAGATGATGAGACAAAAGAATTTTGGAATCATGTTGAACCTGGCTGCCTTATTATTATTGATGAAGTCCAAAATTTTTTTGGTTCTAGAGATTGGCAAAGTGAAAAAAATCAATCTTTTGGTCGTTGGGCATCCACTCACCGCCATTTCGGATATGAGGTTGTTTTAATCTCCCAGGACGTAGACCGAATAGATACCCTTGTGCGGTCCCTTCTCGAATGGACCTATGTTTATAGAAAGGTTAACTTTTTTGGTGGATTGGTCAACAATTCATACCTGTGTTATTCATACGGTGGCTCAGAGGTTAATAAGAAACACCTTGTCATGCAAACAAAATTTTATGATAAAAAGATTTTCTTAGCATACAAATCCTATGTTGCTAAAGACGTAAAAGAAATGGGTATAATGAAGCATGCCAATGTTCTAAAGCACCCCGTCTTTTTTGCTATCCCTGTCGTTTTCGCTATCACTATTTACATGGTCTTTTTTAAATCTGGAATCGGTACCGGTGACGTATTTGGCCATAAAAAAGCAATGGCCCAGGCCCAGATAAGAAAAACAGAACATCATAAGGCACCAGCTGGTACCCTACCTGCTCAAAATAATTCCCCGGGCTATTCTGTTCCAGGTTCCCAAATAAGATTCTCTGAAAAAGATAATTCCATAAAATATACAAATAGGGGTCCGGTATGAAGACTATCTTAAGAATTCACTTCATCTTATTTTTCTTGTTAATAACTCAATCTGTATTTGCCGGTCCTGGCCAGGATTATAACTTTGATTTTGATCAGGTGCGGCTCCAGGATTTAACGGCAACTGTTGCCAGCATTACCGGGTCCCATTTTATTATTGATAGCCAATCTGAGATTCTTGTCTCTTGGATCCAGGAAAAGGTCACAAAAGATCATGTTATAGAATCGTTCCTTGATGTTGTCAGATCCTCCGGTTATATAGTCTCTTCCCTGCCTTCCGGTGTCTATCGTATCCACTCAAGTACCGTTAAGGTCCCTGGCAGTTCACAGGGTATCGGTGTTTTTCCCCTGGAGCATATAACACCGGCTGAGGTTTCCGAAGCAATCACCGTCCTATATGGTGAAAAAGTCGCCTCTGCCCCCTCCGGTGATAAAGTTATTGTAACCGGCCCAGACTCTCTGCTTTCTGAATGTTCTGATTTGGTCAGAAGACTTAATATTCCCGGGCCTTTCCAGGTCCAAAGAATCCCCATTGAACATGTGTCTATTCGATCTATTGTGGATTCTTTGACAGCTTCCCAAATGGTACCTGAAGGATCTTTTTTTCCAGATCCCTGGAATAGATCAATAATTTTCCAGGGTACCCCCTCTAATTTTATGCGGTTTAAACTGGCTGTTTCAAGTTTTGATGTCATGCAAACCGGTATTGTTGATAGACTTGTCTATATCCATTCCCTGGACCCGGAAAAAATAATACCTGTCGTTGCTGCCCTGGCTCAGCCGGTCCAAATCTATCACCTGGCAGACAACCGCGTTTTACTTTCCGGCCCCTCCCCTGCGGTTACCAGGGCCGAAAATCTTCTGCATGAAATGGATGGAAGTGATTACCAAGTTCGAGTAGAGGCAGTGGTGGCTTACCTTACCGATTCTGAATATGATGAGATTGGAGCAAAGCTTTCTTATACAGGGTCAAATCTTGTCGCAACTCTCAACGATGGCTTACCCGGTTCACTCCTTGGTGGCTCCTCTGGTTTGCTTCTTGAGTGGTTTACTTCATCTTTTGGGATTACGGCCAGCGCTCAAAAAGGTAAAGGTCATGGCCGGGTTGTTTCCTCTCCAGTCCTGTTCTGTGGAAACGGCCAGCCAGCAAAAATATCTGTTGGTCAAAATGTCCCTTTTGTTACCAACTACAATATTGATAGTGAAACCGGCAAGCGCACCGGTACAGATATAAGCCGGGAAGATATCGGTGTATCCCTGGTTATTACTCCTGTAATTGAGAGACAGGGGGATTTTGTCCGATTGCAAATATCCCAGGAGGTCTCCAGCGTTGCCCCTGAGTCTGAACTTTCTCAAAATGCCGTTGACATTGTGACAGATCAACAATTGATTGAATCTGTGGTTACAGTGGCTAACGGTGAAACTATTATTCTCGGTGGTTCCAAGCGTGATGAGTTTGGAGAATCTAAGACTTTTATACCTGTCCTGGGGCATCTGTTCGGCTGGATTCCCGGCCTGGACACCCTTTTGTCATACAAAAACACAACTCATGAAACCCTCCACCTGGTTGTCTCCCTCCGAGTAAAGGTTATTGAAAGGAGAATCTAATGCCAGGAAACATTATATTCACAACTGATGAATTAATTGACCATATCGCAAAAGCTATTTCTGATGATATGTTTTTTGGTCTTGCTCAAAATTATACAGAACATGCTTATTCACAATATTCTCGTTTGTCATCTAATGGGCGTTCGGCTATCTTTGAAAAATTCAAGTTTTCAAATTATTGTGATTTTCCAACCTATTTACTTGTTAAATATCTTTCCAGAAA
>JAFLJU010000433.1 GCA_022712835.1 Desulfobacteraceae bacterium | reverse complement strand
ATAGCTGCTCATCTTCAAGAGTATGAGGCAGCAATTCAGTTACCCCAAAGCCAACGGGAGATAGTAGAAGAACTTGGGATTCCTCGCTCAACATTGCAATATTGGCTTAAGCGTAAGGATTCAATTGATGCCGACCCTGATATCATTAATTTTTTCGAGTCCACAGTCGGGACTGCCTTTTTTGCACAGACTGGTTTTGGGCTCACATTTTGCGATGACGCTATTAGGGGCAAACAGCATTCGCCAAATATGTCAGTTTTTTGAGTTGACCGGTCTTGACCGATTTATTGCCTCTTCATATGGAAGCCAAAAAAAAGTTTCAGTGCAAATGGAAGAATCAATCATCAAGTTCAGCAAGGAAGAAATAAGTCGGCTGGCAAAAGGAATGAAACCAAAAGAAATAACAGTTTGCCAAGACGAGACTTTTCATCCTGAAACCTGCCTTGTTGCCATTGAGGCAGATTCCAACTATATACTGTTGGAAGAATATTCCGGGGGAAGGAAAGGTTCCGACTGGACAGACGCTATGAAGAAAGCCGTTGAAGAACTCCCAATCCAAATCATTCAGTCCACCAGCGATGAAGGAAAAGGTCTCTTGTCTCATGTTAAAAAAGGCCTTGGCGCACATCATTCACCGGATATCTTTCATGTTCAACATGAAATTGTAATAGGTACAACCGGACCACTTGCCAAGAAAACCCAAAAGGCTCAACAGGCACTTGAAAAGGCTTCAGAGAATGTAAACCGATGTATCGACAAAAAAGTAAACTACGATTCCCAAAAGCCTATGATAGGACGTCCGCCTCAATTTAATGTGAAAATCAACCAAGCCCTGTTGAAAGAGACTGAAGCCATGCAGGCGCTTGATGCAGCTGAATCTCATCAAATACGAATGAAGCAAGAAATGCGTAAAATCAGCGAAATATATCATCCTGTGAATCTTGAAACCGGAAAACTCAAAGGGGTTGAAGAGGTCTCAGACTCATTGGATCAATGCTTTGCTGAAATCGAAACAATTGCAGTAGATGCCAGTTTATCAGAACGTAGTCTCAAGAAAATAAAGAAGGCCAAAAAAGTAGTAGTTGACATGGTGGCAACCATTGTTTTTTTTCATATCACAGTTCAAAGGAAGATTGAAATCCTCTGCCTTTCCCCGGCAATTGAGCGAATTATGTTCGAAAAGTTGATCCCTGCATATTACCTAAACTATGCTTCCAATAAGGCAAAGACTGCAGATGCCCGCCATCGTTTCCAAGAAAAATCTGAGGAAATCTTTTCTTCTCTTGGATGCATGCAAGGCCCCTTTTCAGAAATCACCCAAGAAGAATTGGCAGTGATTCAAAATGTTGCCAAGGAATGCGCTTGCCTTTTTCAACGATCCAGTTCATGCGTAGAAGGCCGCAACGGGCAGCTGTCACTAAGGCATCACAGCTTTCATCGCCTGAGCAACCGAAAATTATCTGCACTTACCTCTGTTCATAATTTTTTTATAACACGTAAGGATGGAACAACTGCGGCTGAAAGATTTTTTGACACCAAGCCAAAGGCAATATTCGAGTTCTTGCTTGATAATGTCGACCTACCTGGGAGACCGGCCCAGAGAAGAAGAGCCCCTAAAAAGATAGACCCCTTCCAGGCTATGATTTAAAGTGATGGCCGAAACGATGACCAAGGCCCAAAGACTGCACCAGACCACCTGTGAAAAACCAGCCCATCGATTTGTGAAGGAGAGCCTAAAGCCCTTTCCTGAGCCATTACTCGACTTCCGGGAGACCGAAACACTTAAGGTATATAAAGATTTTGGCATCCGTTTTGACACAAATGTATATACGGTGCAGCCAAGGCTGGTTGGTAAATCCATAACCCTCAAAGCTGATGGTAGAACCCTGTCTGTTTATTACAAAGAGAAATTGGTGGCTACCCACTTGAGAAACTGGAAGAAAAAACAACGCATTGATCTGCCATCCCACAGCGAGCAAGTTCGCAAGCTCAAGAAAAAAGTATTCATGGATAAACAGATGATGGTGTTCATGTCATTGGGTCAGGAAGCCGTGGATTACCTTGAGAAGCTTGCATATGCATCTCAGCCATTGAAGAAAACAGTGGACCGGTTGTTAATCTTGAACGATGACTATGGCACCTCATCGCTGATATATGCCTTGAAAAAGGCTTTAACGCATAAACTTTATGGATTTGCTTATATCCAAAACATCCTCTACCAGGAAAGAACCCCTACAATCCGTCACCAGCCTGTGACCTTAAAAAACAAAGATCTCAATAAAATCCGTCTATCCAAGCCCAACCTTGCTGAATACGATGCCATTGCACTTAAAAGGAGGAAGAGAAAATAATGGATGCTGTAATTGATAAATTTAAATCGCTTCGCCTGAAAAACTGTGCACTGAATCTGCCCGATATTTTAGATCAAAGTGTCCGGAATAATCTGTCTGCCCTTCAGCCCATTGATCGGCTGCTTGAAACCGAGATCGTCTGTAGGCAAAAAGCCAGGATCATTTTAAGGTTTAAACAGTCAACGCTGGGAGAAAAAACAACCATAGATCAATTTGACTTCACCCACCATGAGTCCCGGCAGAAGCAAAAAAATCTGATCTTAAATCTTATGGATCTTGGGTTTATCCAGAATAAGAAAGATACTATCCTGATCGGCAATCCCGGCACCGGTAAAACCTTTATAGCCAGGTGTATTGCATATGCTGCCACCCAGGCAGGGATTAAAACCCTTTTTACAACAGCCATGGATATGATCAATCAGCTTGTGGCGGTAAAAACAGATCACACATTGTTGAAAAAGCTACAATACTACCAATCACAGGACATTCTTGTCTGTGACGAAATCGGTTATCTTCCGTTGGGCAGGCAGGGATCAAACCTGTTTTTCCAAGTGATCAGCGCACGGCATGAAAAAAAGTCCACTATCATAACGACAAATCTGCCGTTTGCTAAATGGGGGAACATCTTTGACGGAACCACTGTTGCCACAGCGATTGCCGACCGTCTCGTCTACAACTCTGATATCCTTATAATGGAGGGGGATAGCTATCGAAAGAAATTATAAAAAAATGACTGAAAACAAATAGGGTCCTTCTATCCGGACCTGAATAGGGGGACTTTTAACTTTGGTTTATGACCAGTGCTACACAGGTGCGTTCATGAACTTGGGTGGCTGATTTTTAAACGGTGTTTTTGGCTGGATTTTAAGCCGGTGTTTCCACATGTTAAAGATGAAGCCCTATATGTTCATATTCGGCAGGTAAACGGGCGGGCTATCATTACAAAAGGGGGGCTTTTGTGGAAAAAATGCCAGTAGAACAATCATCGATATCGGTATGATAACCATAATCTCAATTATTTCATATTGGTTTTTTGGTATTTTTGATAAAAAATAGCTATACCATTTTTTTAAGTGTTCCCTATTTGAACTGGCGGAGGATAGTAATGTCAGTAAACGCTTCCGGTAATTGATTCGGCGGTACATCTGGCCAGGGGCGTCCCGGGCTGGGATTGCCAAAAATGCCACCGAAACCGGTCAGGATATTCAGGACATGTCCCGGCATCCTGGCAACAGACATCCTGAAATAAGAACAAGATAACACCGGTAGGCTCATTCTTTCATAATGGAAAACGAATATAGGTATAGTTGGTAATATGGAAATGGGTTATATCTTTTGCAAGTTTTGAGAACAGGGTCAGCCCAATATTTTTCAGATAGGCATCATCCACCGTCTTGATTCGGTTTCCCCCCTGGATTTCGACATTGATTCTATCCCCTTTGTCCTTGACCTGGAACAGGATACAGCCACCATTCCTCCCACGGCAAATCCGTTGGTGGTAAAAGGGGTTAGATAGTCAGGAAATGCCTGGGGGAAGAACAGGTCGCTTTCCATGACAAGGCCGGAACAAATGGATAAACCCGCAATAAACGCATTTTTGAAGTTCAGATCGCCATAGGCCCCCAACCGCATATCAGTGGAAAAAAGATGGCTTACAAGGACAAGCCCCACAGCCATAGTACCGGGGCGGGGATGCAAAGAAGGGCCATGGATGCCTTTGGCGAAAATGCCAGAATCACAAGCATGAGAGATCCGGTAATGGCCACCCGTTTGGAAACAACGCCGGTCATTTCCATGACCGGGATATTGGGGGCATGGGAGGTTGAAGGCAATCCCCCGGCAAGTCCGGAGAGTGTTGCCGTTAATGCGTTGGCATAGAGTCCGCCCTGAAGTCCGTCATAATCCACTTTTCTGGTTTGGGGGTCCTCCACTTTTTGAAGAGCCATAACATCCCCTGAATATTTGATGGAACTGACAAAAACAGCCATAATAAAAGAGAGATACAGCATCCAGTGGTGGAGGTCGAATTTGAACACAAATCCGACCCACAATTTATCCGGCATACTGAAAAATTTTATGGAATCCATGGGGCTCAGGTCTACCTGGCCCAGTACCAGGGCCAGAAAAGAGCCCAGCAAAAGCCCCAGAACCAGGCTCCAATGGCGGAATTTTTTCTCCAAAATCCATTCGGAAAATACCATCCCTGCAATGATGACGGCACCGATGGCAATATCAATAAACGCAGCCTGTCCCGTAATATGGGGTTTTTCGCACCAGGTTAAAATAGAATCCTTTAACAGGCCCGAAACAGCCAGCATGGTGATAACACCACCCACAGTGGGGGTGAGGATATGGCGGAAAAAGCGAAGGCAATAACTGAACAGAAACTGGAAAGGGGCTGACATGAATACCAGGTTGGAGAGCAGGGCGGGTCCTCCAAAAACGATGGCCATGTGTGCACAGGCAAGGAACGGGCCGCTGGTTCCCATGAATATGTGCCGTCCAAGACCGAATCTTTTGAATCGTACCACCTGGAATGCCGTACCTAAAGCTGCAAACAGGGTGGTGATGAACAGAACACGAAATCCTTCGGCTGCTGGAAAATGGTAAATTTTGATCAGCATCACCGACACAATAATGATGCCGCAAAAAAGAATAACCACATGTTGAAAAGATAACAGCAAAAGTAGCGGCAGGGGAAATGAGGCGTTGTTGGTGTCGTTTTCTGTTGGTTCCAGGGTGTTGGACTTTATACGTATCAATCAACTTTCTAAATAAAGGTTTATGATAATATTTTAAGAAAAATATCTTATACCATGGTTTTTGAAAAATCAAATGTTGCTTCCGGCCCAAACACTTATTTTTGCTGTGCAGGCTTTTTTTATTATTTGGAGGCCTTGCCGGTAAATAGAGAATTTCCTCATTTAAATTTTCGTTTCCCTATGATAAAATATTGCTTACCAGTTCAATTGAGTGCCCTTCAAATTAAGGAAAGTGCGATGAAAATGGGAATAATGAACAACCCGTCAAAATCAATTTATGATGAGGCCGCGTTCTGTGGTAAAGCCGGTTTCGACTTTTTGGATTTAACCATCGAAGGTCCTGACGCCATCACGGTTGATATTACTAAATTGAGGCCGATCCTTGATTCCTATGGCTTATCTATCACCGGGCATACCGACCCCTGCCTTCCACACGCCTATCCAATCCAGGGAGTCCGAGACGCCTGCCTTAAGGAACTTGCGCGATGTGCAGGGATATTTTCCGCCCTGGGTGCGAAGGTCATGAATATTCATCCCTGCTATTTTTGTCCGCCAGCCATGGGAAAAGATTTGGTCTCATTCCAGATAGAGGCATTGCAACCCATTGTTGAAATGGCTGCATCATATGGGCTCACAATGGTATTAGAAAACTATAAAGCCCCTTTTGACCGAGTTTCCACCTTTAAAAACTTACTGGCAGAAGTGCCGGGGTTAAAACTGCATCTGGATTTCGGACACACAAACTTCGGTGTCGATAATCATGAGGTTTTTTGCGGAGAACTGGGAGAGTACATCCAGCATGTTCACTTTTCTGACAACCGATCCAGATCAGATGATCATATGCCCTTGGGGATCGGAACCGTGAATTGGGAAAAAGCTGTGAATTCATTAAAGGCAAGCGGATACGATGGTACCATTACCTTGGAAATCTTCTGCAATGATCCGATGCAACTCAAATATCTGGATCTGAGC
>JAFLJU010000241.1 GCA_022712835.1 Desulfobacteraceae bacterium | reverse complement strand
GGCCACAAGGATCTGTGGGAGGGGGTCTGGGGCCGCCTCCATTGTGGCTTATTGCCTGGGGATCACCAACGTTTGCCCCGTGAAATACAATTTGTATTTTGAGCGGTTTCTCAACCCGGGACGCATGGACCCACCGGACATTGACGTTGATTTTGCCTGGGATGAGCGGGACGGTATTCTAAATTGGGTGTTGTCGGAATTTAAAGGTCATGCGGCCATGGTGTCCAGCCATATTTTGTTCCAGCCTCGCATGGCGGTCCGGGAGGTGGCAAAGGTTTATGGGCTGCCTGAGCAGGAGATAAAAAGTGTATCCAGTCGGTTGCCCTGGTTTTGGGAGCTCAATGAAACCGCCCCGGCCTTTGGGCCGACGGGCCTGTTGGAGAAAATCGGGAAAAAGCCGGAATTTAAGGGTATGGATTTTTCCCCTCCCTGGCCTGCGATAATGACCCGGGCCCAGGCCCTTATCGGTACCCCCCGGTATCTGTCGGTACATCCTGGCGGAATTATCATAACGCCTGAACCCATTGATACCTATGTGCCGGTGGAAACAGCCCCCAAGGGCATTGCGTTGATCCAGTGGGAAAAGGAGGGGGCCGAAGCCGCAGGGTTGGTTAAAATTGATCTTCTGGGAAACCGGAGCCTGGGGGTCATCCGGGACTGTATTCACACCATTGAATCTGACGCCATTGAATCAGAAACTGGTCGGTTTGTCGGTTTTTCACAAGGGGACCCGGAAGATGATCCGGATACCCAGCAGCAGGTGGCCCAGGGAAACACCATGGGCTGTTTTTATATTGAAAGCCCTGCCATGCGCCTGCTCCAGAAAAAATCAAAGAAAGGTGACTTTTCCCATGTGGTCATTCATTCCAGTATTATCCGGCCGGCAGCCAACGAGTTTATTGCCGACTACCTCAAACGCCTTCACACAGGGGAATGGGAACCCATTCACCCGATTCTGGAAGGGGTTCTGGAAGAGAGTTTTGGGATTATGGTGTTCCAGGAAGATGTGTCCCGGGTGGCGGTTCATCTGGCCGGGTTCTCCCATGCCCAGGCAGATGGGTTAAGAAAAATCATGTCTAAAAAGGACAAGACCCGGGAGCTTGCAGGTTTTTATGCCCGCTTTGGGGAAGGGGCTGCTTTAAAGGGCGTTTCCAAAGCAGATATCCAGAAGATCTGGGACATGATCCTCAGCTTTTCCGGATACTCTTTTTGCAAACCCCATTCTGCTTCTTATGCAAGGGTTTCCTTCCAGGCAGCCTATTTGAAAACCCATTACCCGGCCCAATTCATGGCAGCGGTTATCAGCAACCAGGGAGGATTTTATTCCACATTTGCCTATGTGTCCGAGGCCCGGCGTATGGGGGTTAACCTTCTTGGGCCTGATATCCTTGAAAGTGAGATTAAATGGACCGGCAAATCGCGCAAGCTCAGGGTTGGTCTTATGGCACTCAAGCATCTGACGGCTGCCACCATGGCGCGCATTATAGCCGAACGAAATGGCTCTATATTTACAACTTTTGAAGATTTTTTGAACCGGGTGAGCCCCCGGGAGGAGGAGGTAAAGTCCTTGGTCCACAGCGGCTGTCTGGACATGTTATTAAAGAATAAAACACGCAGTGGTCTTTTGTGGGCGTTTTCTGCCTGGCAAAAGGACAAAAGCCAGCACAAAGAAGCCCCCACCCTCTTTGGCTGGGCACAAAATCCCATTCCCATTCCCCCATTGCCCCGGGATCACCCAAGAGATTTGTTGCGACGGGAATTTTCCGTGCTGGGGTTCTTGTGTGAGGGTCACCCTATTGCCTTGTTTTCGTCTGCAATCCAAAGGGAGAATACGCTGAAAGCCATAGATCTTCCCCTGCATGTCGGGAAACGAGTGGGGTTTGCAGGATGGTTGATTACCGGGAAAGTGGTCAACACAAAACAGGGGGATCCCATGAAATTTCTTACCTTTGAAGATGAAACCGGGATTATCGAAACTGTTTTTTTTCCCGGGGTCTATGCCCGTTTTTGCCATTGCCTGGATTACGGAAAACCCTATTTTCTTTTTGGAAAATTAGAATCTGACTGGGGAGCCATCACCCTGACCGTTGAAACCACCCGACAAATTCAGCATTAAATCATAAAAACCCTATCCACATCGATGTAACTTCGAAGCTTCGGATAAACCTATCGCAATTAGATAAAAAACCACAATGATAAACAGGGTTGTTATTGCGATGATTAAAGCACCTATAAAACAATAAACAAGGGCCTCTCGCTCAATTGATCTTTAGGTACAGTTTTTGCGCTCGCTGTGTGATTTTAATAAAAAAGGCATACCTGTTGACAGGCATGAACAGATAGTCAAAGGTATAAGTGATCCAGAATTCATTATTTTAATAATAGAAGGTAAAGAATGAAATTTTATTCAATATTTGTTGCGCTTTTTATTTTGTTATCACTTGGTGTTTATGGTAAAAATGGTGCCCAGGCAACCGATGCAGAAATCGTTGCCAACAAGGCTGAGGTCGGACTGTATTATGCCAACAAAGGACTAGAAAATTATTTCTCGCTTTCAAATGTAACAGATGATAGTGCTAGCGTTGTTTCCGCCAAGACAGCGATTGATGCTCTGGTATTGACTTTTAAAGTACCGGATACTGGCCAGGTTTCATCTTTTACCAATACATTTGGTGAAGACGCTGATTATTCAGCTAACACACCTTCTTACACCTTAAACGGGGATGGGACTACAACAG
>JAFLJU010000267.1 GCA_022712835.1 Desulfobacteraceae bacterium | reverse complement strand
ACAATATTGGTCTTATCTTGTGCCAGAATTTGGTAAAGAGACGATAGGGTATGGTCCTCCCCTTTAACAGAGGTTTGAAAGACCTGATTCAGCCTGGAACCCAGGCGAATCCCATTAATTCTTATTTGTGAAAGGCTCATGGGTAATAATTTATACGTACCTCTGGTATCAAACAGATACAATAGTAGGGGAAGACGGTTTACGCCTTCCCCTACTTATACCGGTTGGTAAAACAAAAGGTTTTAACTACAGTGGTCGCCCACGATCTCCATGAGTTCATCCAAATCAATTGGTTTGGGAACATAGTCGTCGGCAAGGGTGGTTTTCCCATCATGATGGGTATAACTGGTTGTTTTTACGGAGTCTGCAACAGCTGTCAGCAAAACCACTGCAATGTCTTTTAGCTCATTGCTGTTTTTAATTTCTTCACAGACTTCCCACCCGTTTTTCCGTGGCATCATGACATCAAGGATCACAACGGCTGGTTTTTCGGCCTTGATTTTATCCATGGCTTCGACACCGTCATAGGCTTTTTCAACCCGGTAGGACTTGGCTTCAAGTTTCATGGATACAGCTTCAACCAGATCTGGATCATCATCGACGACTAGAATGAGTTTGTTCTCGCTCATGTTAAGGTCTCCTTTTGTTTTAGTCCGACCTAGGACTTAAATTCACCTATTGTCTAAACCATTTCTTTTAAACCTGGGGTCTTGGGTACATCCCTGCTTTTTCAACAATCTCGGCCACACGTTCTTCCCATTCAATGGCCATGATATGAAATCCGTGAACGCCCCTTCTTTCCTTGAGTCTTTCCATGGATTCCACAGCAATTTTTATTCCTTCTTCGGGCTGCTGTTCTTTACTCACACCCGCCATCCGTTTAATAACTTCATCAGGCACATCCATGCCCGGCACCCTGTTTTTCATATAACGGGCCATGCCAACGGATTTCATGGGGGTGATGCCGGCAAGAATATGAACCTGATCATCCAGTCCCCTCTCTTCCACACCATCCATCCATTTTTCAAATTTATCAAGGTTAAAAATACACTGAGTCTGAACAAAGTCAACACCTGCTTTCACTTTTTTGGCCAGACGCATGACGCGAAGCTCAAAGGGATCGGCAAAGGGGTTGGCAGCCGCACCGATGAACATCTTTGGATTTCCTTTCATTTCTGCTCCGCCCTGGAACTTTCCTTCATCCCGCATTTTTGCGACGCATTGGATCAACTGAACCGAATCAATATCATAGACACCCTTGGCCTCGGGGTGGTCCCCAAATTTGGGATGATCCCCGGAAAGACACAGCATGGTATCGATGCCAAAGGCTGCGGCACCAATCACTTCACTCTGCATGGCCAGACGGTTTCGATCGCGTGTGACCATCTGAATAATGGGATCAAGGCCCATCTGTTTGATGATAATTCCGGCAGCCATGGAAGACATTCTAACCATTGCGGTCTGGTTGTCCGTGACATTAATCCCATCCACATGGTCTTTAATCATATTTGCTTTGGTTTTTACGATTTCAACATCAACGCCCCGTGGGGGCCCCACCTCGGAGGTGACTGCCATTGCTCCAGATGCCAATACTCGTTCCAATCTGCTTGTCGTTTTCATAATGCCAAATCCTCTCTGATAATTTTTCTGGGTCCGGCACCACCGGCAGGTCTCCAGTCCTTTGCGTCTACCAATTCTTCATAACGATCCTGGATGCCCAGCGCCTTGAGGCGCTCCCAGATCAATCTCCAGGCACAGTCAGTTTCCGGGCCTATTTCACATTGACCATTGGAAGTCCCGCCACAGGGTCCGTTCAACAAGCTTTTGGAACATCGGGAAACCGGGCAGATCCCGGCGGTGATTCCCAACATGCAATCGCCGCATCCCTGGCATCTTTCCGCCCACACCCCCTGGCTAAGAGACGCTCCCATGAATTTGGTATTAACCGCAGGATAAACATGGGCTTCTTTGTAGCGTTCGGAAATGGTCTGAACCCCACACCCGCAGGCCATGGACAAAACCGCATCGGCGTTATCAATATAGGAATTCAATTCCTCAACATATTCGGGATCACATTGTCTTTCAAGGGTGATCTCTTTTATATCAATGGTCTTGCCCTGTTTGAGACTGTTCAGATGAAGGGCAGACGCCAATAATCCCACCTCTTTTCTCCCACCGGCCGCACAGACAGTGACACACTCATTACACCCCACCAGAAGAATCTTGCTGTAAGGCTCAAGATACTGGATGATTTCCTGCATTGGTTTTTGTTCTGCTGTTATCATTTTTTCTCTCCAAATATTTTATATTTAACTGACAGCCTGGGTTTTGGTTTGTTTTACGGGACTTGGGCCCAGATTTCTAATTTTTTCGGTAAATTCAAGGGCCGTCTTGGCAAATCGTTCTCCCATTCCAGCGGACATATTGATCATGGCCACCCTCTCCTTCTCCCATCCCAGGTCTTCTAAAATTTTCTGGACCTGATTCACACGGTGGCTGGCCCGGGTATTGCCGGTTTTAAAATGACAGTCACCCTCAAGGCATCCTGCTACGTAAACGCCATCAGCCCCTTTTTCAAGGGCTTTCATCATATGGATCGCATCCACCTTACCCGTGCAGGGCACCCGGATGATTTTTACATTGGACGGATATGATATTCTTTTGCTTCCGGCCATATCTGCTGCAGTGTATGCACAATAGTGACAACAAAATGCAACAATTTCCGGTTCAAAGTTTTCCATTAGTTAACCCTCTCAAATAAACCATCTAATTTTGCTAAAATCTGATCATCTTCATAGGCCATCAGCTGAATCGCTTTGGCCGGACAGTCCGCCGCACAGATACCGCACCCTTGGCATTTATCAGGATCTATCTGTGAATACCCATCGGCATTGATAAAGGGAATATCAAAGGGGCATGCCCTTACACAGATAAGGCATGAGGCACATTTATTACCGTCCACCTTTGCGACAGCCGCTCCCAGATTGATTTCCTTTTTAGACAAAAGGGTCTGGGCACGCCCGGCAGCAGCCAGGGCCTGGGTAATACTTTCCCGTATGGTCTTGGGGGAATGGGTGGTGCCGGCAATGTAAAATCCCCTGACCGCCATGTCAACGGGCCGTAATTTCACATGATCTTCCATGAAATAATGGTCCACGGTTCTTGGCAGATGGAAGATCATGGCAAGATCTTCTGTGGTTTCATCATCGGCTATAATACCGGTACTTAAGGCCAGACAATCGGCCTCTATCTCAATGATTTGCCCTAGGATAAAGTCATGGACACTGACATAAAGTTTGCCATCTTCTTGCCTTACTTCGGGTTTTGTGTTCAATGAAAACCGGATAAACTTCACCCCGAGATCCCGGGCTTTTCTATAATAATCTTCCTGGAATCCGTAGGTTCTCATATCCCGGTACAAAACAAATACTTCGGTTTCAGGATTGATCTGTTTAATCCGAAGGGCATTTTTAATGGCGGCCTGGCAGCAGATCCGGGAGCAATTGGGATTATTTTCGTCCCTTGATCCCACACATTGAATCATGACCACCTGTTCCATGGCGGCTATTTTTTCACTGTCACTTTCCAGGATGGAATCCAGTTCCAGTTGGGTTACAACCCCCTTTAAACTTCCCAGACCGTATTCCTTGGGTCGGTTGGCAAGAGCGCCGGTGGCCAGGATTGTAACTCCGTGGTCAATCTGCATATAATTCATGCGCAGCCCTGTCTGAATACCGGTCTTAAACAATCCCGGCATCCCGCTATGATCCACAATAATGGAGCGTGTCATCACATGGATGTTATCATGGGCCGTGACCCGTTCAACCAGATGCGTAATAAAAGCGCCCACATCATCGCCTTCAATGGTTTTACTGATGGACTGGGCAAGCCCCCCAAGGGCGGGTGCCCTTTCAATCAAATAAGTTCGGATGCCTTGTTCTGCCAACTTCAAAGCGGACGTCATGCCGGTAACACCGCCCCCGACGACCAATGCATTCTGGCTCATGGGCAGGGTATTGTCCATGAGGGGTCGGCTTTTCCGGACACCGCTGATACCAATCTGGAGCAGTTTATAGGATTTTTCCTGGGCTTGTTCTGGCTGTCCGCGATGGGCCCAGGTATTCTGGTCCCGCAGATTGACGATTTCCACCAGATACCGGTTCAGTCCCACCCGTCTTAAAAGATCCTGGAACTTACTTTCATGGGTTCTTGGGGAACAACCCCCAATGACCACCCGGTTAAGCTTATGTTCTATAATCAAAGATTCAATCTGGGCCATGGAGTC
>JAFLJU010000017.1 GCA_022712835.1 Desulfobacteraceae bacterium | reverse complement strand
TCGGTCATAGGACACCTCCTGGTCCAAGAGGAGAAAAATAGGTTTTAGCGCAAGGGTGCCGTGTTCATCAAAGGCTTGTTTTACCTTTTCCCATGTTTCGGGGTCTGTCTGGGACAATAGGATAAATTCCCGGGTGTCTTTGAGGTCAAATCCGCTTCGGATGTAGGTGCACATATGGGTGAGAACGGTTGTCAGTTGGATTCGGTTTGTGTCGGCAAGCTCCCGGGCTGAGATTCCGGTGTTAAAAAGGTCTCCAAAATATTGATGCCGGGGAGGTTTGTCAGAAGCGGCTCGGGTTTTGTTCTTTTTTTGGGGAACTTCCAACCGGTCCCTATCGATATTATTTTCTGCGCAATAGGCCTGGATTTCATCTAAAAAGGTTTGGCCAAAGGTTTCTTTTTTATAGGCACCAATGCCATGGATCTGTTCAAAGGAGGTAAGTGAGGACGGGAAAACCCTTGCCAGTTCCGTCAGGGTCTTGTCCGTCAGTATAGCGTAAGGAGGTAAACCCATCTCATCTGCCATCTGTTTTCGTTTCTGCCTCAGCCGTTCAAACAAATTCGGGTCACAGGAGGCTATGGTTGGACCTTCCTGTGTCACAAGGGGGGCCCTGTGAAATTTGGGTGCTTTGACCCTTTTTTCTCCTTTGAAAACGCCCCAGGCCTTGGGGGTAAGCTTCAGGCTACCATGGGGGGCGGTTGAGATCATCAGCTCCTGTGCCTGAAGCTGCTCTGCGATATATTTCCATTCCTGGGTGGCAAGATCTTTTCCGATCCCATAGGTGGATATTTGGTCATGGGAGAATTGCAGGACTTTCTTTGCCTTTGAGCCCCTGAGCACATCAATGATATGGCCTGTTCCAAAGATTTCCTCGGTTCGTTTGACACAGGATAAAAATTTCTGAGCGGCCAGTGTGATATCTGTCAGTTCCTGTTGATCGGGTTGACAGTTTTTGCACAATTGGCAGTTCCCGGGAAAAGACTCCCCAAAATACCCCAGCAGAGGAGTTCGAAGACAGGTCTGGGCCCTGGCAAAAATCAGCATGTCGTCAAGCTTTTTTTGTTCCACTGTCTGGATGTCGGCTTCTTTTTGCCGGATAAACCGGGTGATGGTCTGGGTATCGGATTGGGCATAGAGCAACAGGCAATCGGACCTGAGTCCGTCCCGGCCAGCCCTTCCGATTTGCTGGTAATAGGTTTCAATGTTTTTGGGCAGATCATACTGGACAATAAATCTCACATCTGGTTTATCAATGCCCATGCCAAAGGCAATGGTTGCCACCATGATCTGGATGTCGTCCCGGATGAACCCAAGCTGGTTCTGGCGGCGTTGTTCACCTTCCAATCCGGCATGGTAGGGGGTTGCTGAAAATCCATTTGTCGTTAATACATCGCATAGATTGTTCACGGATTTGCGGGTGGTACAATAGACAATCCCCGATTCTTTGGGAAATTTTTTAATGAAATTGAGAAGCTGGGCCTGGGGGTTGTTTTTGATCTGCACATCCAAAAACAGATTGTCCCGGTTAAAGCTGCCCATGAAAAAATTTTCAGGAGGGATTTGAAACAGGGTTAAAATATCGGTGCGAACCTGGGGGGTGGCCGTGGCCGTCAGGGCCATGACAACGGCCCCAGGGATTTTTGTCCGAAACCCTTGCACCTGACGATATTCCGGCCTGAAATCATGTCCCCATTCAGATACACAATGGGCTTCATCCACTGCCAGGAGGTCTATGGAAAGGGTGCCCAGCAATTCCAGGGTTCTTGGCATCATCAAGGTTTCAGGGGCCAGGTACAATAATTTGACCTTGTTCGCCCTGAGGAGACGGATATTTTGGGTATAGGCCTCCTGGGTCAGCATGCTGTTTAAACAGACCGCTGGAATACCGGTTTGGGTCAGCTGGCCAATCTGGTCTTCCATCAGGGAGATCAGGGGAGAGACCACAATGGTAATCCCCTTAAATATCATGGCCGGAATGATGTAGCAAAGGGATTTGCCCCCGCCGGTGGGCAATACCACCACGGTGTCCCGTCGGTGTAATACCCCCTCAATCACCTCTTGCTGAAAGGGTTTGAAGGACGGGAATCCAAAGGTGTCCTGTAAAATCTTTTTTGCCTGATCCATCATGGGACATTCTTTCCTTGTTTGAAGCTAATATGTTTTGCCCAGATAAAAATACAGGGTATGATGGTTACCCTCAGCCCTGCCATAGCCGATGTAGATTGGCCCTAAAAATGAATCCAACCCTAGGAATATGCTACCGGCAAGGATGGCATTATTAAAATTCATTTGGCTTTTATCCTTCCAGACATTGCCCGATTCCAGAGTTCCGCCAAGATAGGTTGGCAGGAAGTTGAAATCCCCTATTTGATATAAATACATTAAACTTAACAATCCCAGCTGATTACCGTTTAACTGATCCTGATTAAATCCGGAAAGGTTAAAAAGCCCTCCCAATTTAAATTTGTTTTGGATCGGTGCATTATCATCTAACGTGGTGTATAGTTTTGCACTGGTAATCAAGGCATTTTTCCCCCAACTCATTGCAATCTTCCCTTCCAGGCGAATTTGATCAAAGTCAGTGCCCGCCCCCAATTTTTCATCTGATCGGGTGTACTCTATCAAACTGGAATATCCTTTGTGGGGGAAATTAAAATTATCCAGGGTATCGGTGAGAAGGTTTGCGTATATTTCACCCCGATCAAAATCAACCTCCGGCCAAAGAAGCGAACCTGTCTTTACTTCTGCGTTTCCTTTAAGTCTTCTAAGGCCGATGCGGGATTCGCCCCAGCTACCGAATTCTCTGCCAAAGGCAAGATCAATCCCATATTCAGCTAACTTGTATTCAGCTAACTTTTCACCGGAATTTGTATAAAAGTTCAAGGGATATCTGTGGTATAACAGTCGCGGGTGAACAAAATAGCGGGCGGTGTCATCCAGGGGTTGATATAGCTCCGTGTAAACACCGGGGGAAGTGCCCAGCTGAACAACACTTCTCCATTCACCGTTCAAGTCATTAATTGCGGTCCGTGTATATGCAAATGCCAGATTGTAGAAGTTGTCTCCATTTGGATCTCCCCCCATGGAAATTCCCGCCTGGAGATAATTGGGCCCCCAGGACTTGTCCTTGATATTGATCACAAGTCCGGTTCGTCCGCCTTCTTCAAGAATTTCATAGCCAATATTTTCAAAAAGCTCCAGGCCATAGATTTCATTGATATTGTTTTCAAGTTTTTCGACGTCCAGGGGAGCCCCTTCTTTGATCTCCAGGCGCGCATAGAAAATCTCGTCACTGAGTTTTGATTCATTGTTTAACCTTACAAAATCAATGACAGGGGGGTGGGGGGTTCTTTTTTCAAGTTTTTGTTGCTGTGATGCCAGGTACTTGTCATAAATGGTTTGGGATACGGATAACCGTGAGAGCGCTTGTCTGTTTTGCTCTACAGCTACCTTCCCCAGGGGAATCGCTTCACCTGTCCGGTCAAATGATGAAGTGGTGATCGTCCCAAGATCCGGTAGGATCAACACATCTTTTGACCCAAGGGTGGCAATTTGCGCCTCGGTATTGTTCCGTGTCAGGATCCCGGTCAATTGTTCGGTAATATCCAGGGTTGAATTTAGATCTTTTCGTTGAAGAAGAGGAGTGCTGATGTCTATGGCAATAACAATATCAGCGCCCATCCCCCGAACCACGTCGATGGGGAGATTGTTGCTCACCCCGCCGTCCACAAGAAGTTTGCCATCGATTTCAACCGGGGCGAAAAAAGCCGGGATGTTCATGCTGGCCCGCATGGCCATGGCCAAATCTCCTGAAGCAAGTATCACCGCATTCCCCGTGACTATGTCCGTTGCCACCGCTCGAAAGGGGATTCTGAAATCATTAAAATCAGCAATCTGCCTGGTCGGCATCACCAGATCTTTGAGAAAAAGATCTATGTTCTGACCCTGCTGAAGACCTGCCGGGAGTTTTATTTTAAGATCATCGCTAAGCCCAGGCTTACTCTTTACCAGATAACTTTTATCGTCGGTTTTGCGACGAAAGGACCGGTCGCTTCTGGGGATTTCATCTTGAAGTGTGCTGTTCCAATCGACGCGGGTAACCACGGTTTCGATCTCCATAGTTGTCATCCCGGACGCATATAGTCCGCCAATAATTGATCCCATACTGGTTCCGGATAGATAATCAATGGGGATACGCATCTCTTCAAGTGCCTTGAGCGCCCCAATATGAGCTGCGCCCCGGGCACCGCCGCCACTTAAAACCACTCCGATTTTAGGACGGTTTTTTTCCCCAACCCCAACATCAGATGCAGGGGCACACCATGCGGTCCCCACCAGCCAGACAATAAGGACACTGAAGATGAGGGCTACACGGAACAATGTCCTTTGTCTGTTTTTTGTCATCAGGCAATTGTGGATCACGTCTAAATATTTTCCCTATCCCTATTCGACCAGGGGAATCTTTGCTGCCAGTGCATATTTTATTGCGGCCCGAATCTTGCCCTCAATTTGCATATAGCGAAGGACTTTCTTGGGCGACAGCACCTGGTTCAGTTTTGGAACATAGGAGGACTGAAGCTCGGTCTCAATTATTTGAATGCTGACAAGTTCAGCCGTCAGTGCCTTGACCTTTCTGTTGGTAAATGTATCTTCCATGTAGCTTTTGGCGTAGCTTTCGATGAGACTGCCGATTCGCTCATTGATCGCCATCAGTTCATTCTGGTAAGCTTCGTAAACCGGCCAGAAGCCTTTTGCCTCGGACTCGGTCATCTGCATATTGGCTGCGACCAACAACTTCTTGTCCGCCTTGACCTGGTCAAGCAGAATCTGCATGTTGTCCGTCAGCGTATCCTGGGATACAGCCGGAGAAACGGTTAAGATCATCATCATTGCCACAATTGCCAGAACTAAAGCTGCTAAATTTTTTTTCTTCATTTTTTTTCCCTTCCTTGTTTAAATTTTTTGAATTAAAAAATTATATTAAAATAAACTTCCTCTTCCTGGGGAATAATCTATATCTGTCGTCAACTGTCTTCTAACTTTAATCGAGTGAGAACTTTGTGCGTTTTGAATACCATCTTAGCATCCTATACCACGGCGAATTTCCTTGTTCAAGCCAATTTAACCCAACTTCCCAGAATGATAACTTTGGGTGCAACTCTCATGTGGCGGGCGATACATTGATAAATTTTGAAAGAAAGACCAGGCGCAAGTGTTGGTTTGGTCGTGCAATGCATCGGATTGATTTATCCTGGGAAAATTTATTGGGATTATGGTATGCTTTTAAATTTTATGACCTCATCTTAAGAAGGATGTTATATGCAAAAAACAGGTAAGGATTATATGGTATTCCCTTTGGATTTTGCCTCGGTCAAAGAGGCAAGCTCCTATGTTCGGCTTCTGGACGGCCATGTGGGAATGTTTAAGATCGGTCTGGAGCTATTTATCGACCAGGGGCCGTCTGTGGTGGCAATGATACGAGAGCTCAGCCGGGCCAGGATTTTTCTGGACTTAAAGCTCCATGATATCTCCGCCACGGTCAAACGGGCCATGGGGCGGGTGGCCAACCTGGGGGTTGATCTGGTAACGGTTCATTGCGCATCTGCCCACATGCTTGAAATGGCGGTGGAAGGGGGCGGGGGGAAAACCGGGGTGTTAGGGGTGACCCTTTTAACGGACAATGATTCAGGGATGATTCAAGCCGGTGGGTTCAAGGAGATGTTTGTGAAAAATCCCGATGAACTGGTCTTGTTGCGGGCCCGCATGGCCTTGGCCGCCGGATGTGCGGGGGTTGTGTGTTCCGGAAGGGAAGCATCCCAGGTTAAAAGTGGCATTAGCCGCAATCTTCTGGCGGTTACCCCGGGGATACGGCCGGAATGGAGTCTGCTTGAAAACGATGATCAAAAAAGGGTGACCACCCCGGCCCAGGCTGTGAAACAGGGCAGTGACCTTCTTGTCATTGGCCGGCCCATCAGGGATGCGGCCGATCCTGGGGCGGCAGCACAGAAAGTGGTTCAAGAAATTGATGCGGCATTGGGGCTATAGGGGGAGGTTTCTTATAGATAATAATAGACCCGACAAGGACGATTGATGCATCCTTGTCGGGTCTATTGGGTTTAGTGTGGCCTATTTATTTATATTCTATTTATTTTAATTTTCTGTATTCTATTCTTCTTTGTCCAGGCCAAAGGCGGTGTGCAGGGCTCTAACCGCAAGTTCCGCATACTTGGCCAGGATGACGCAGGAGATCCGGATTTCGGAAGTGGAGATCAGCCGGATATTGATATTTTCCGAAGCAAGGGTTTCAAACATGATGGCGGCAACACCGGAATGACTTTTCATTCCTAGGCCGATTACCGAGACCTTTGCAATGTCTTGGGCTGTCAGCACCTCCCCGGCACTTATTTCCTTTGCTACGGTTTCTGAGATTTCTTTGGCCCGTTTAAAGTCATCCTTGGTCACGGTGAAGGTCAGGTCGGTTTCCCCACCGGACCGGGTGTTCTGGATGATCATGTCCACCATGATTTCTGCTTTGGCCAGGGGGCAAAATATTTTAGCGGATACACCGGGTTGATCTGGTACTCGTTTCAGGGTTATCCTGGCTTCATTCATATCACAGGTAATGCCAGAGACGATGGCACTTTCCATATCTGCACTTTCATTGATGACCATTGTTCCTTCCTCCTCATTGAATGATGACCGGACATGCACGGGTACATTAAATTTTTTGGCAAATTCAACCGATCGGATCTGAAGCACCTTGGCGCCTAATATCGCCATTTCAAGCATCTCCTCATAGGAGATTCGTGAAATTTTTCTGGCCTTGCTGCAGATTCTTGGGTCGGTGGTGTAGACCCCGTCGACATCGGTGAAAATTTCACAGACATCCGCCTTCAGGGACGCTGCAATGGCTACGGCCGAGGTGTCCGAGCCTCCCCTGCCCAGGGTGGTGATGTTTCCCTGGTCATCGGCTCCCTGAAAACCCGCCATAACCGCAATATTCCCTTGATCAAGGGCCAATTGAATGTTTTTGCAATTGATGTCCAGAATTCTTGCCTTGCCTGAAGAGGTGTCCGTGTGGATACCTGCCTGGAATCCCAGGAATGATCTGGCTTTGTATCCCCGGGATTTGAGCATCATGGCAAGGAGGGCTGCGGTTGTTTGTTCTCCTGTGGCAAGTAGTACATCCAGTTCTCTTTTGTCGGGGCTTTCTGAGGCCTGTTGTGCAAGGGCGATCAGTTTGTCGGTGACGCCTGACATGGCAGAGAGTACCACCACTACCTGATCTCCTTTGTCATAGGCCTTTTGTACCCGGTCGGCCACCTTGGAGATACGGTCAATATCTGCCACGGAAGTACCGCCAAATTTTTGTACTCTTAACGCCATGGTAACTCCAGAAGTTTAGATTATAGTTACAAAGTCAATTTGCTTACCAGATTTATACCTGCATGTCCAGAGGGTAAAAGCGATATGACCCGGTTATAATCTGCATCAAACTCAAATTTTATTTCAAGATCAAAGGCAAAGGCCAGCTCTTCCAGGAATCCGGGCCATTCCACCACAATAATGGCATCCGGTCCCCTAATGTCATCAAATCCGATATATTCCAGCTCATCGGCAGAGCCCAGCCGGTAAAGATCTAAATGGCATAGTCGAACCGCGTTGGCAGGGTATTCATTAATGATATTAAAGGTGGGGCTGGTGATATAATAGCGGTCATCAATACCCAACCCTTTTGCCAGCCCTTGGACCAGGGTGGTTTTGCCTGCCCCGAGATCTCCCTTTAAAGCGATGGCAAAAGGGGGGGGCGCCATTTGTCCGATTTGGCGGCCAAGATTCAGGGTTTGTTCAGCCGTGTGGCATATTATTTTTTTCATGGCAGAAGAGAGTGGATGAGGGTGGGAATAACCCGGACCATATCCGAGGCAAGAAATCCAAGCCGGGTCTGTTCTGCCAGGAAATCACCGCAGAGTCCGTGGATGAAAACCCCTGCCATGGCAGCCGCTTCAACAGTAAATCCCTGGGCAATAAATCCGGCAATCATACCGGTGAGAACATCTCCCATGCCGCCTGATGCCATGCCGGGATTCCCTGTGGGACAGATAAAGGTTCTGCCATCGGGGAAGCAGACAAGGGTCTGAGCACCTTTCAGAACCAGAATCACCTGGTATTCCCTGGCAAATTGGGACCCAATCCCGATTCGGTCGGCCTGGACTTCTCTGGTTGTTTTTTTCGTGAGCCCAGCCATTTCACCCGGGTGGGGGGTTAGGACGGTGGGGGCTTTTCTGGCTTTGATAAGCTCCAGGTGATCGGCAATGCAATTGATCCCATCCGCATCAATGACCAGGGGTTGCCGGGTGGTTTTTACCAGTTGTTGAACCAGGGTTTGGGTGGCGGTCCCGGTTCCAATCCCTGGTCCCAGTGCCAATACTTGTTTTCCCTTTAAAAGGGCTTGAATGGGGGCAAGGCCGGTGTCGGATAAAGCGCCGTCCGGGGTCTGGGGCAGGGGCACGGTCATGGGTTCGATCACCAGGGATTCAAGAATGGGGTTGATCTCCCGGGGCACCCCCAGGGTGACAAGGCCGGTCCCGCATCGCATGGCGGCATTGGCACAAAGGGCGGCGGCCCCTGTTTTTCCCGGGGAGCCGGCAATGACCAGAAGGTGGCCAAAGCTGCCCTTGTGGCTCTCAAAGGGCCTGGGTACAAACAGGGAGGCAATCTCACTTTTTTCCATTAGAAAAAGTGTGGGATTTTCCGCTTGCACAATGAATTCGGGGATGCCGATGTCAATGATTTTAATCTCTCCGGTATGCAGGTTTCCCGGGCTTAAGATGTGACCGGCCTTGGCAAAGGCAAAGGTGGCCGTGGCCGTGGCGTTTATGGCAACTCCCCGGATAGCTCCCGTGTCTGAATCCAGCCCCGAGGGGATGTCCACAGAAAAAACAGGTTTTCCAGACTTGTTCACAAGTTCAATTACCTCTTTGAAAACCCCCCTGACATTGGAATTTAGTCCGGTTCCCAGAAGGGCATCCACAAAAAGATCCTGATGAAGTATCCGGGATTTGTGACGGGCAAGGCTATCGGCATCGGGAATTTCAAAGAGGTCTGAGTTTGGGTTTTTTTCAATAAGTTTTCGGGCCAGGTCCATATTGGTTTTGGCATCTCCGGTTAATTTGTCCCGGGTGGACAGGAGGAAAATCGTGGTGGAAATTCCTTTTTCCATGAGATACCGGCCCATGACAAATCCGTCTCCGCCGTTGTTTCCCCGTCCTGCTATAATCCCTATTTTTTGCTGGATCAGTTCTTTTCCGTTCAGAAACTTAAATTTTCTGACCAACATGTCAAGGGCACCCCGGCCGGCATTTTCCATCAATACCGTGCCCGGAATCCCAAAGGAATGGATGGTCTTCTGGTCCATTCTCTGCATTTGATCGGCGGTTACCAGAATCATGGGGAGGTCTCCATCACCTCATGGTATCTAAAGCAGGATACCAGATGGTCGTTGACCATGCCCGTGGCCTGCATGTGGGCATAGATAATGGTGGAACCGGTAAATTTAAACCCCCGCTGTTTCAGATCCTTGGAAAATGCATCGGACTCCTTTGAGGTGGCAGGGGGCTGGTCTGTGCGGGTGAATGTGTTCACGATCTGGCGTCCGTCGACAAACCGCCAGGCATAGGCGTCAAATGATCCGAATTCCGCTTGCACCTTTAAAAAGGCCCGGGCATTGGTGACCGCCGCATTCACCTTGAGTTTGTTCCGGATAATTCCGGGGTTTTGGAGAAGTTGGTCAATTTTTTTTGGGGTGAATCCCGCCACGGCTTCCGGGTCAAAATCGGCAAATCCCTTTCGATATCCTTCTCTTCTCTTTAATATAGTGATCCAGGACAGACCTGCCTGGGCACCCTCAAGGAGAAGAAACTCAAAAAGCGTTTTGTCATCGTGAACCGGAACCCCCCATTCCGTGTCATGGTAATTAAGATATAGCGGATCCTGGGTCACCCAATGGCATCTTTCCATTTTATTTGCCTCTTTTTCTGTCCTTTTATCCATGGAGGATATATACAATATCCCTCGGCAATATGCCAATATAAAAACAGGGATAGGCCCCGGGTACAAATTCCTTGACTTACCCCATCTGTTTGGGTAGAAAATTAGGGTATCGGCTGCAAAGCAATAGATTTAACCCTATACATTTTGAATCGAGAATCATCACGTGATTAATTTTTTTTTCCGGGAAAAGTTTACCATTTTGTTGGGTGTGCTGCTGATCTATGTGATCGCCACTCCTTTTTTTTCCTCCATTATAAATGAAGATCTATGGGTGGACATCACATTTTCTGCTGTCATGGTGTCTGCTGTCCTCACCCTGTCCCGGGATAAAAAGAGCCGGATTCTGGGTGTTCTGCTGGCAGCGCCATGCTTGGTTCTCATTTGGCTTAAATTGTCCATACCCTCCTCGGAATTGATTCTGGCCGGGGTGGTACTCCAGGCCATGTTTAATTTTTATATGGTTATTCTTATTATAATATTTGTTTTTCATACCCCGGTCATCAATCGGGATACCCTATCGGCTGCTATTGTGGCCTATCTGTTTGTGGCCTTGTTTTTTGCAAACGCATTTTTGTGTCTGGAACTGATCTCGCCGGGATCATTTTCCACCTCCCATAATCAGCTGATGGCAGACCCCGGAGTGCTGCGATATTTTAGCTTTGTCACCCTCACCACCCTGGGGTATGGGGATGTGGTGCCGATTTCATCCCAGGCAAAAACCCTGGCTATTGGCGAGGCGCTGATCGGGCAAATTTATATGACCGTTCTCATTGCCCGGCTGGTGGGGGTATATGCAGCAGGGAATCATCAGCAAGGTAAATAGGCGATTCAGCGTTTCCCCGATTTTGACTTTTAAAGAAAAGACAACTATAGTATCCTTTTAATTTTGTTTGCAGAATTTAAAAAAGGAACAATGTTATAAGCATGACTAAACCAAGGATGAAGATAAAGATGAAGATCGGATCAGGGGTGGATGTCCACCCGCTGGTTAAGGGTCGAGACCTGATCCTTGGCGGGGTGAAAATCGATCATGAAAAAGGGCTGAAAGGCCATTCAGATGCGGATGTCTTGATTCATTCGGTGTGCGATGCCATTTTAGGGGCAATGGGTCTCGGAGATATTGGAGAACATTTTCCCGACACGGATCCCCAGTACAAGGGGATCTCAAGTTGCATTCTTCTCGACAAATGCGGGGGGCTTCTCAAGGAGACGGGATATGAAATTGTTAATATGGATTGTATCCTATTTGCCCAGGCACCCAAACTTACGCCTTACAAAGGACAAATGGCTGAAAACATCGCCGGGGTGCTTAATTTGGATCCGGCCCTTGTGAACATAAAGGCAACCACGACCGAGATGCTCGGGTTTGTTGGCAGAAAAGAGGGCATTGCCGCCCAGACAACACTATTAATATGCGCCATCCCATAATACGCGCATTTCCAGGGAAAGAATCATGAGTTTAAAAGTTTATAATACCTTGAACGGTAAAAAAGAAGAGTTTATTCCCATTCACCCCGGTAAGGTCGGTATGTATGTCTGCGGCCCCACGGTTTATGATACCAGTCACATAGGGCATGCCCGGTCTGTGGTCGTGTTTGATATGATTTACCGCTGGTTGACCCGGCTGGATTATGCGGTCACCTATGTGAGAAACTTTACGGATGTGGATGATAAGATCATCAAAAAATCCAATGAGACCGGAGATTCCTGTACCACCATCACAGAAAAATATATTGATGAGTTTCACAATGAAATGGATGCCCTGAACGTGCTTCGCCCGACCATGGCACCCAAGGCCACGGAACACATTCAACATATCATTAATTTTATACAGATGCTCATTGACAAGGGGAAGGCCTACCATGTGGAAGGCGGGGATGTTTATTTTTCCATCGATTCCTTTAAGGAGTATGGGAAGCTGTCCGGCCGAAACCCCGATGACATGCGGGCCGGTTCCAGAATCGCCGTGGATGAAAAAAAACAAAGCCCCCTGGATTTTACCCTGTGGAAACCGGCCAAACCGGATGAGCCTTATTGGGCGAGCCCCTGGGGAAACGGGCGTCCCGGCTGGCACATTGAATGTTCGGCCATGAGCTATGAGTATCTGGGGGAAAGTTTTGACATCCATGGGGGGGGCAAGGATTTGATATTTCCCCACCATGAAAATGAGATTGCCCAGAGTGAAGCGGTTTTCGGGTGCCAGTTTGTAAAATACTGGATACACAACGGATTTGTAGATATTAACAATGAAAAAATGTCCAAGTCCCTTGGCAATTTTACCATGATCAAGGAAGTGCTGGCCGATTATTCCCCTGAAGTGATCCGGCTTTTTTTGTTGTCCAAACACTATCGAAGTCCCATTGATTACAATGAGGATTCCATGCGGGAAATTTCCCTGGGACTGGATCGGGTCTATGCGTTTATAGAACGGCTTGAAGGGACGAACATGGTGTTAGAAGCAACCAAACCCGGAGAACTTTGGGATGGGTTTGCCGCCGCCATGAATGATGATTTTAATTCGGCAAAAGCCCTGGGGCTGGTGTTTGAGGCGGTGAAGAAAGGCAATAAGCTGCTGGATCGTACCCATAATAGCCCCGAACCTGCAGGGTGTGAAGCGCTGGCCCAGGTCCATACCGATATCCGGTCCATTTCCGGAATTCTGGGTATATTCATAGAGGGCCCCACAGCGTATTTTAGAACCAAAAAAGACAAGGGGGTTACCGACATGGCCATTGACCCGGCCATGGTGGATGATTTGATTGAACAGCGGATGCTGGCCCGGAAGGAAAAGAATTTTGCCCGGGCGGATGAGATCAGGGATCAGCTCCAGGAGATGAAAATCGTTTTGGAGGACGGACCCCAGGGAACCACCTGGAAAGTTGAATAACCAAATCCGTTTTTCATTCAGTTTATGAAGAACACAAAGAATTAAAAAAGGGAAGCCGATGAATCGATCGGCTTCCCTTTTTTTAATCAAAGATTTATTTTTTTCAGATCTGTTTTTCCAGGCCTATTTTTTCAGGCCTTTTTCTTTTTGTTGGGGTTGATAGGTTTTGGCGGGGGCTGTTTCTTCGCTATTTTTGCCCAGGCATCCCTCAGGGTGACGGTCCGGTTGAATACGGGACTATCGGGCCGTGAATCTTTTGAATCCTGGCAAAAATAGCCCAGCCGTTCAAATTGGTAGATGGTTTTTGAATCGGCTGTTTCAAGGCTTTTCTCAAGCTTGCAACCCGTAAGTGTTTTAAGGGAATCCGGGTTCAGGTTGTCCATAAAATCCTGGTTACCCTGTTCCGGGTTCTCATCCTTGAACAATCGGTCGTATAACCGAATATCAGCGTCCAGGCAGTCATTGGCATTGACCCAGTGGATGGTGCCCTTTACCTTTCTGCCGTCCGGGGCATTGCCCCCCCTTGTTTCTGGATCATAGGTGCAGATGAGTTCAACCACCTCGCCCTGATCATTTTTGATCACCTCTTTGCAGGTGATCAGATAGGCATACCGGAGTCGCACCTCCCTTCCCAGCCCTAAGCGGAAGAACTTTTTTGGGGGATCTTCCATGAAATCATCTTGTTCCACATAGATCTCTTTGGAAAAACTGATGGGCCGTTTCCCCATTTCTTCTTGCTGTGGGTGGTTCATGGCGCTCAGGGTTTCTGTCTGTTCGTCTGGATAATTTTCAATGGTCACCTTTAGGGGTTTTATCACCCCCATCACACGGGGAGATCGTTCATTGAGGTCATCCCTGAGGCAGGACTCTAAAAGGCCCATGTCAATGCGGCTGTCTTTTTTGGAAACCCCGATGATGTTACAGAAATTTCGAATGGCTTCCGGGGTATATCCCCTGCGCCGCATACCCTCTAAGGTGGGAAGTCTGGGGTCATCCCATCCGGACACCTTTTGTTGTTCCACCAATAGCTGGAGTTTTCGTTTGCTTAGGACGGTGTAATTGATATTCATCCGGGCAAATTCAATCTGCTGGGGATGGCAGGGGGTTTCAAGTGTATCCAGAATCCAGTCGTACAATGGACGGTGGTCCTCAAATTCAAGGCTGCACAAGCTATGGGTGATGCCTTCCATGGAATCGGACAAACAATGGGTGAAATCATACATGGGATAAATGCACCATTGATCGCCGGTCCTCGGGTGACTGGCTTTTTTCACCCGGTAGATGATGGGGTCTCTAAGATTGATATTGGGGGATCCCATATCAATTTTGGCCCTGAGGGTGACCTCTCCTTCTGTGAACTCCCCGTTTTTCATACGGTCAAACAGGTCCAGATTCTCTTCAACGGACCGATCCCGGAAGGGGCTCTTTGTCCCTTTCTCCGTCAGGGTTCCCCGGTATTCCCGCATCTGTTCCGGGGACAGACTACAGACATAGGCCTTTCCCTTACGGATCAATTGGAGGGCAAATTCATGGAGGGCGTCAAAATAGTCCGAGGCAAAAAATGGGGTTTTAAAATCAAACCCCAACCAATTGACCGTATCTTTTATGGAGTCGACGTAAATTTGTTTTTCCTTGGTCGGGTTGGAATCATCAAATCTCAGATTGCAGGTGCCGTTGAATTGTTTGGCCATATTAAAATTAAGGCAAATGGATTTTGCATGTCCGATGTGGAGGTATCCATTGGGTTCCGGTGGGAATCGGGTGGTAACCTGACCGTCGTTTTTGTTGTTTTCAAAGTCCTGTTTAATGATGGCTTCTATGAAGTGCCCTTTTTTAATTTCTTCTTCCATTTGTTCCTCTTGTATTTGGATTTTAATATAACCCTAAATAATTATCATATTCAAGGCCCGGAGAAAAGAGGGAAAGTTGGGGTATCCGTATTTTGACCCTTGTGAATGGATTACAATTTGAAACATTTTTGTTTTGGCCTCTGTACAGAATTAATGCTATTCAAATGGGGTATCAAAAGGCAATATGCATTCCAAACGCCGGGAGATCAGAATGGGAAAAGATAAAAACAAAATATTATTGGTGGAGGATGATGTGAGATTGTCCGCCCTGGTCAAAGAGTATCTGGAAAAACAGGCCTATGATATACAGGTGGAATACCGTGGGGACAGGGCGGTGAAAAGGATCATAGACGAAGCGCCGGACCTTGTTATTCTGGATCTGATGCTTCCGGGAAAGGATGGGCTTTCCATCTGCCGGGATGTCAGGAGTCGATATAAAGGGCCTATTTTGATTCTTACCGCCCGGGAGGATGACATGGATCAGGTGGCCGGACTTGAGCTTGGAGCTGATGACTATGTGAAAAAACCCGTGGAACCCAGGGTGTTACTGGCTAGAATCCGGGCCCTTTTCAGGCGGACCTGCAATTATTTGGAAACGTCCGGGCTCAAGTCCCCCAAAAAAATAAACTTCGGGGGGTTGGCGCTGAATCTTTTATCCAGAAATGCGATGCTCAACAACACGGCTTTGGCGCTTTCCACCACTGAGTTCGATCTTCTTTGGCTTTTGGCCTCCAGGGCCGGTGAGGTGCTGGACAGGGATCTTTTATGCCAGGTGGTTAAAGGGGTTGAATATGACGGGGTAGACCGGTCCATTGATGTGGCCGTTTCCCGGCTCAGGAAAAAAGTACAGGATCACCCGGATCAGCCCTTTCGGATTAAAACGGTCTGGGGAAGCGGGTACCTTTTTGTTGAAGATGCCTGGGCGTAACCCCCATGAAACGAATTTTTATTACGGTTTATATTCTTCTGGTTGGCATTTTGTTTACCCTTCCCCATGGGGTCAGCCATATTATAAATGGCCTGTTTAAAGAGGAGGTGCTCAAAGCCAAACAGGATATTTCAAAGGGGACTTTCTTTTTGGTTGCCGAGCGGCTGGCGGGGATGGACCCCGAGGCTCAGAAACAGGAACTTGAAGCGCTTTCGCCTCGGTTCGGTTATCCCCTCGGTCTTTATCGGTTGGATGAAATTCAGGTGGACCAAGGGGCGCAGCAGGATTTTCTGGCTGGCCTGATCGTTGAGGAAGAGGACCGGCATATACTGGTGATGCGGTTGGGGGATCAGGTCCTGACCATGGGAGGGCCGTTTCCGGGCGAGAGGCTTCATCACCAAGCTATCCCTCTTTTCTTACTGATTTTTATGATTCTTTTAATCCTGCCAGCCCTGGCCTGGACCATTTTTTTTAACTGGGATGTTAAAAAAATGGAAAACACCGCTTCCCGTTTTATTGCAGGAGATTATAATGCCCGGGTAAGGGTCTCTAAAATATCCTCCCTGACCCATATTGCCCGAGGGTTTAATAGCAATGCCGATAAGGCGCAACGGTTGATCTCCTCCCAAAAAGACCTTGTCAACAGTGTTTCCCATGAGATTAGAACCCCCCTTGCCAGAATCAAATTCAGCTTGGAAATGGCCGGAGAGGATGTTTCAAGAAAACCCGGCACCACCAATTATATGGGGGAGATTGGTCAGGATGTGCAAGAAATTGAAACCCTGGTGGATGAAATGCTCACCTATGCCAAGTTTGAGCAGGAACCAGAGACATCACACCGATTGTCCAATCATGAACTGGTTTCCTGGCTTTCGGGCCTTGTTCGGCGGGAACAAAAGGGGGCGGCTCATCTTATTCATTTTAAAACCCTGCCCGAAATTTCTCATTTTATTGCTCGTTTTGAGCCGGTTTACCTGGGATGGGCCGTGAGAAACTTGATTCGCAATGGGGTGAGATATGCTGACACCCGGGTGGAAATCCTCTTTGAACCGGGATCGGACCGGATGCATATCCACGTGGACGATGATGGGCCGGGTATCCCTAAGGATACCCGGGATAAAATTTTTGAGCCCTTTTTCCGCATGGATGGGAGCCGGTCCAGGGATTCCGGGGGATATGGGCTGGGCCTGGCTATTGCCAAACGGATCACCCGATGGCATGGGGGGACCATCACCGTGGGACAATCCCCCTTCCAGGGCGCCAGGTTCACCATGATGCTGCCCGTGAATCAGGAATTTCACTTGCAACAACCCAAAAAAAGAAAGGAATAAAAAGAAATGAGAACTATTTCCATAAAAGCCGTGTTTCCAGAAAAAAGATCCCCCATATATCCCCAGGATCTGAAACCGGACCGGGTAAAACAGGTCCGGGCTTTCCATGAATCTGTGGATGGTTATGGGGCCACTCCCCTGTGCCGCCTGCCAGGGCTTGCAGACCACCTGGGCATTAAAAATTTCTATGTCAAGGATGAGTCCTTCCGGTTCGGCTTGAACTCCTTCAAGTCCCTTGGGGCCACCTGGGCCCTGGCACGGATTCTGGGGGAGAAATTAAATCAGCCGGTTTCCGGGCTTGATTTTGCCTATTTTAAACAGCCTGCCATTAAAGAAAAGATTCAAAATATGGTTTTTGTGACCGCCACAGACGGTAACCATGGGAGGGGACTTGCCTGGGCTGCCGGACAATTGGGGTGCCAGGCGGTTATTTTCATGCCGGCCGGTACGGTTAAGCACCGGGTGGAGAATATAGAAAAAGAAGGCGCCCGGGTGTGTGTGACCGATATGAACTACGATGATACGGTTCGGTTTGCCGCTGGTGAGGCCCAAAAGAATGGCTGGACAATTGTCCAGGACACGGCCTGGGAAGGATATGAACAGATCCCGGCCTGGATTGTCCAGGGATATACCACCATGGCAGCGGAAAGTCACGAGCAGATCGAAGAATTGGGGGGCGGTTCCCCCACCCATATGTTTGTCCAGGCCGGGGTGGGATCTATGGCAGCAGCGGTTTTGGGTTATTATGCCAACCAGATGAACCGGAATTGTCCTGCCACCTATATTATGGAGTCGGACCAGGCCGATTGTCTTTACCACTCGGCGCTGGCGGATGATGGCAAACCAAGGCCAGTTGGGGGAAAATTGAATACCATCATGGCCGGGCTTGCCTGTGGTGAAGCCAACCCCTTTGCCTGGGAGATTTTGAGAGATTTTTCCCATGGGTTTATCTCCTGTTCCGATGGGGTTGCGGCTCGGGGGATGCAATTGCTTGCCCGTCCGATTTTTGGGGATTCTCCTATTGTTTCCGGAGAGTCCGGTGCCCTGGGGCCGGGCCTGGTCCATTGCCTGATGATGGATCCCAAATTTTCAGATTTAAAAGAAAAAATGAAATTAAACCGGGCCTCTTCAGTTCTTTGTTTCAGCACTGAAGGGGATACGGATCCGGAAAATTACCAGAAAATCATCCAGCAAATTATCCAGCAAATTATCCAGTAATCCGGGGCTTAATACTGATTTGTTTTCAGGAGCACCAGGGTGCAGGCGATTGTCACATCAATACCCGCGTCCTTTAATTGTGGATAGGCCTCGGGGTTTTCTGTGCCCGGATTAAATATCACCCGCCGGGGTTTGGCCTGGATGATCTGTTTTATCACTTCCTCCTGGCGGGCCGGGCCCACATATAGGGTTACGGTATCGATCTTTTCAGGTACCTCTGTTAAGGTGTGATACACTTTTTTCCCCTCTATGGTGTCATGCTTTGGCGCCACGGGAATGGGGATGTGACCATTGGCGGTCAGAAGCCGCATGGCTTTGTTGGCATATCTGTCTTCCAGGGGGCTTGCGCCGATGACGGCTACGGTTTCCATTTTTTTCTCCTCGGTTTTTTTCCTGTATATGGTTGGTCATCTGTTATGAGAATGGTATAGTCTACCCGCAAATCGGCCTTGATAACAAGAAATAAGTACTTAAGTTTGAAGCCATTGGGCGTATTTAATCAGAACACAGGGATAAAACAATATGGGTCTTTTTAATCTGGTATCGGAGTTTTCACCCACCGGGGATCAGCCGGAAGCTATTGAATACCTGACAAAAGGGGTTTTGGCCAATGAAAAACACCAGGTGCTTTTGGGAGTGACAGGGTCCGGTAAAACATTTACCATGGCCAATGTTATCGCCCGGGTTGAAAAACCCAGCCTGATCATTGCCCCGAACAAGACCCTGGCAGCCCAGCTCTATAATGAGTTTAAAACCTTGTTTCCTGACAATTGTGTGGAATATTTTGTCAGTTATTATGACTATTACCAGCCCGAAGCCTACCTGCCTTCCAGTGATACCTATATCCAGAAAGACTCCTCCATTAACGAGGTGATCGATAAGATGCGCCATTCAGCTACCCGCTCGGTGCTTGCCCGGAAAGATGTTATTGTGGTGGCTTCTGTTTCCTGTATTTACGGCCTTGGGGCTCCGGAAGATTATCTGGACCTGCGGATTACCCTGAACCAGGATATGGAGATTTCAAGGGAAAATCTTATTACCCGGTTTGTGGATATCCAGTATACCCGAAATGATACGGATTTTCACAGGGGGGTATTCCGGGTGCGGGGGGACCGGCTGGAGATTTTTCCGGCCTATGAAGAGGACAGGGCCGTTCGCATTGATTTTTTCGGGGATACCATTGAGCAAATTTCAGAGATTGATCCCCTAAAGGGAGATGTGCTTAAAATATATGACCAGATGGTTATCTATCCGGCCTCCCATTATGTGACCAAAAAACAGACCCGAAAAAAAGCGGTGGAGAGTATCATTGTTGAGCTGAAAGAGCGGCTGGCATTTTTAAGATCAGAGAACCGCCTTGTGGAGGCCCAGCGTCTGGAGGAAAGAACCCAGTACGATCTTGAGATGCTCAATGAAATCGGGTATTGTAACGGGATTGAAAATTATTCCCGCCACCTGACGGGCCGGACACCGGGGCAACCGCCGCCGACTTTGTTGGATTATATTCATGACGGGTTCCTGCTTTTTTTCGATGAGAGTCATATCTCAGTCTCCCAGCTGGGGGCCATGTACAAGGCCGATCGGTCCAGAAAATTGACCCTGGTTGAACATGGATTCAGGCTTCCTTCGGCCATCGACAACCGGCCCCTTCAATTTGAGGAGTTCAAGGCCCTGGTACCCCAGACCATTTATGTTTCGGCCACACCCGCAGATTATGAAATGGAACGGGCAGGCCAGCATGTGGCAGAGCAGATTGTTCGTCCCACAGGTCTTCTGGATCCGGAAGTAGAGACCAGGAGCGCCAAAACCCAGGTGGATGATCTTTATGAAGAAATTATTAAACGGGTGGAAGCCCATGAACGGGTGCTGGTAACCACTTTGACCAAGCGAATGGCAGAGGACCTGACCGATTATTATTCAGATCTGGGTATCAAGGTGAAGTACCTGCATTCAGATATCGGTACCATGGAGCGGATTGATATTATCCAGGATCTTCGCCGGGGCCTATTTGATGTGCTCATCGGGATCAATCTGCTCAGGGAAGGGTTGGATATTCCTGAAGTGTCTTTGGTGGCCATCCTGGATGCGGACAAGGAAGGGTTTTTGCGATCCTTTCGGTCTTTTATCCAGATTTTTGGACGGGCCGCACGAAATGTGTATGGCCGGGTGATCATGTATGCGGAAAAAGAGACCAAGTCCATGACAAAAGCCTTGTCGGAAACCGACCGTCGCCGGGAGATCCAGCGGGAACACAATACCCGACACAATATAGTCCCGGCCACGATCCAGAAAAAGATCAATCCCCTTGATTATGGAATGGGAGATAGTTTGGCGCGGCAGACAAAAGATGCGGTTAATGAAGAGATTATGGCCTATGAAGGAGAGGAGCTGGATCTTGGGGTGATCATTTCCGACCTTGAATATAAAATGAAGAAGGCTGCTGAAAATCTGGAGTTTGAATCCGCCGCCCAATATAGGGATAAAATCAAGGAATTAAATAAGATAAAGAACGATTAACTAAAGACCATTGCCACAGGCCAGAAGTGACCCAAGAATAAAACCCATGAACCAGATCCTCCAGGAAAAATACAACCAGTCCCCCCATAGTCCCGGGGTCTATCTGATGAAAGATGCCCGGGGGAAAATCATTTATGTGGGCAAGGCCAAGGATCTTAAAAAAAGACTGGCCTCCTATTTTATTTCAAAACAGATTCCGGGGACTAAAACAGCGGTATTGATTGAGATGATCAATGATTTCGATCTGGTTATCACCGCATCGGGCCATGAAGCTTTTATCCTTGAGGCCAACCTTATCAAGGAGCACAATCCAAAGTACAATGTTCTTTTAAAGGATGGGAAAAACTATCCTTTGCTGCGCATTGATATGAATGAACCCTATCCGGCCATCCAGCGGGTACGCAACATCAAAAATGACCATGCCCTTTATTTCGGGCCCTATTCTTCCTCTGTTAGTGTTAACCGAACCCTAAAGCAGATTCAACGGATTTTTAAGCTCAGAAAATGCCAGAATACCCAGTTTCAAAATCGGTCCCGGCCCTGTCTCAACTACCAGATAAAGGCCTGTCTGGGGCTCTGCTGCAATGAAGTTTCCACATGGGAATATAAAAAACAGGTAAAGGATGCGGTTTTGTTTTTAAGGGGAAAATCCCGGCAGGTGGTGAACCGGCTTAAGACTGAAATGAAAGCCCATGCAGGTGTTCAGGAATTTGAAAAGGCTGCCCAGGCGAGAGATGCGGTTATTGCCATTGAAAATATCATGGAAAAACAGGTGGTGGTATGCCCGGACTTGAAAGACCGGGATGTCATGGGGCTTGCCTGGGATAAAGGAAAGGCCGTGGTGACGGTGATGATGGTTCGCTCCGGTCTTTTGATTGATACGGTCCATTATCCCTTGGACCTTGGGTTTAAGAGCCCGGATGAGGTGTTGACGGCTTTTGTGGATCAATATTATGAAAAGACCCGTTTTTTGCCCGTCTCTGTCCTGTTGAGCCAAGCTATTGAAAATAAAGCACAAATTCAGGAACGGCTCACCCAGGGGTTGGGAAAAAAAGTGTTCGTTCACTGTCCGGAACGGGGGGAGAAAAAACGGTTGGTACACATGGCCTTTGTCAATGCATCCCGGGAACTTGGAAAGATTCTGCTCAAGGAACAGGAGGAACAAGCGTCCCTGGTTTTGTTGAAATCTCTCATGGGGATGGAGAGGTTGCCCCGGCGCATTGAGTGTTTTGATAATTCCAATATTTCAGGCCAGGATCCGGTCTCTTCCATGGTGGTATTTACCGATGGCAGACCTGATAAATCGGCCTATCGCAAGTATATCATTAAGGATA
>JAFLJU010000287.1 GCA_022712835.1 Desulfobacteraceae bacterium | reverse complement strand
GTGAAAAGAAATGATTGTTTCATGGGATGTATATCCTCCAAATGTGACGATAACCTATAACGGCCCAATGGGGTTAATCGTTTGCCTTTATTTCCGATTGAATCAATTGATATACTTGTTTCGATCCGAATGTCTCCAGGGGTTTGCCGTTGACAAAAAATCCCGGGGTTTTTCGAACATTAAGGGTTTTGGCATCGGCAATATCCTTTTCACTTCGGTTTGCAATTTCCGGGTCATTCATATCTTGTTTAATCCGGTCTATATCAAGTCCGGCCTTGGGAAGAAACTGCCAGATTTTCTGGGGTTGGGGGTTATGGTGACTGGCCCACACCGATTGGGAGTCGAACATCACCTTTAGGGTTTCCCAATATTTTCCCTGGTTTTTGGCGGCTTCAAGAATCTTTACAAAGTAATCTGCCCCGTCATGGAAGGGGGCATACCGGAGAACCAATTTTATTTTCCCTGGATTGTCTGCCATCATTTTTTTAACAATGGGTGAAAAAGCGGCACAGGTTTCACAGGCAGGATCCATAAATTCAACCAGCAAAACCTTTGCATCCTCATTGCCAAGAGTCTGGGAATACTCCCTTACAAAGGTCGATAGATTTTCTTTGGCCATAAAATCATATTGTTTGGCCTGTTGGGCTTTGTAATAGAAACTTGTGGCCGCAAAGATACCGATCAATACAAGGCAGGTGGCTGCAAATATTTTATATTTCATTTGGATGTCCTTTTCTTTAAGAGAAATAAAAGGGTTATAATGGTTGAAAAGCCGAGCAGCGACAGCATGGGTATGGTCAAAAACCCAAACAGATCGATGTATTTTTCCGTACAGGATACCCCCTGGCTACAGGGCTGCAGCTCCTGGGGAATGATTCCTGAATAGAGTAAATTATGATAAAGTGCGGTAAAAAAGCCTGCAATTGCCAGGGGAAGTGCATAGGTTACAACGCTTTTGTCAAAGGGGAAGAGTCCCCTGGCGAGGATAATGACCAAGGGAAATAAACAAATTCGCTGGTACCAGCACAGAACACAGGGGGCAAATTCCATTACATGGCTGAAAAACAGACTTCCCAGGGTGGATAGTGTGACGATAATCCAGGTTAAAAAAAGAAGGGTCCAGTTTTTATCGGACAATTGTTCTTGGGGCATGGTTTAACTCAATATTTATGTGTAGATGTTTAAAAAAGGAGCCGCCTTGGAGTTGCACAGTCTTTATCGTGCAGCACAAATCATAAGGTGTGAAATTTAATTTTTTAGTTTTCATTGTAAATACCCATGTTTTCCGGCCTATCTATCGTAAAACCCGGGGGGTTGTCAAGAATATTTGGATTACCAAATGGTTAGGATTGGAAAAACACATGCGCCTGGCCCGGGGTTAAGTGAATCATTTCTTTACACAATTTTTAAATGCTGATACGAAAGCCATAATTATGATTAACTGATTAGAATTGATTGATTTAAATTAATTGGTTTAAATTGTTAGTTGTCCCCCTGTCACTTAAGGAGTATCACCCATTGCTTGAATTTTTACCAGCAGAAAAACTTAAAAAAAAGTTTGAGGTGTTCGGCCACTTCTATTCCATCGACCTTGCCCCGGGAGAACAGATTGACTGTCGAAGTGTTCTTGAAATTGTGGCAACGAAAGGCAAACCTGTGGATACCAACTTGCTACTGGAAAGGGCGGCGGATGCGATTTTTATCATGATGAATCCCGGGTCATCCATTCCCCTGGAGGAGGTGAACAACCGATTTTCCGATAAACAGGTGGGCAATATCGGCGCTTCCCTGGTGAAAACCCGGCCGGATACCACCCAGTATCAAGTCATGCGGGTCATGCATTATTGCAATTGGTCCCATGTCAGGGTGTTGAACCTATCGGATCTGAGAAATCCCAAGGGGGGGGACTTTGCGGTTCAGTACCGTGATCTCGAGGAGAGAACAGGCTTTCAGGCACACTCCCTGTTCGCAGATGAGCGAACTTTTGAACTTAACTTACACCTGAACCGAAAACCATTGTCCCCCATTGTTTGTGCCTGGGGGGTCAGCCCTGACTTAGATCCGCTGATTGAGAGGTGTCTTACCAAACTTACCGATATTCCGGGGCGTGTGGGGCTTTTGAAACCAGAGACGCAGAACCGGTATTTTCATCCGTTGCCCACCCTGCAAAAAGCAAAAATTCAATGGGTGGACCATATGGTTCACCTGATCAATTTATAGGCCGGCTTTCCCTTGCGTCATCATACAATGGAAAAAAAACAAACAGAAAACGGAACATTCAAATTGCAGATGGTGGTGTGTGCCCTTGTCACCGCCTCCTTTACCAATATTTATATTACCCAGCCTATTCTGCCTGTTCTCCAGGTGGAGTTCGGCGTAACCCCGGTTGCGGTGTCGTTGACCGTCTCCGCCGTTATCCTGGGAATTGTGATTTCCAATTTGTTTTTTGGATATTTATCGGACAAGGCCCCAATTCACCCTATTTTATTGACCGGGGGGATCTGCGTGGCCGCAGCCGGAGTGGTTTGTGCTATGACCCATGATTTCAGGGTGCTGGTGGGGGCAAGGTTTGTCCAGGGCCTGTTTATCCCGGCCCTGACCACAAGTCTTGCGGCCTGGCTGTCCAAAACCCTTCCCAAAAAACGATTGTCTGTGGTCATGGGCTCCTATGTGGCGGCCACTGTTTTGGGCGGACTTGGGGGGCGTCTGCTGGGGGGCTGGATTCACCCGCCCCTTCACTGGCGTTACTCCTTTTTTTCCGCCTCGGCCCTGATTCTGATCACTACCTTTGTGGCCCTGGCAATATTGCCCGGTCGCACTCGGGAGCAAAAATCCGCCCGGAATCAAACCCAAAGTTTTTGGACCCTGGTGAAGCGCAAAGATTTAGTTTTGTTCTATTGCTGCGGTGCCTCGGGCCTGCTCATGTTTTCTCCGATATTTAATTATTTGCCTTTCCGGCTGGCAGGGCCGCCTTTTAATTTTTCCACGGAAATGATCACCTTGATTTACCTGGTCTATGTGATAGGGATTTTTCTGGGACCGGTTGCAGGAAAGCTGAGCAATAAGTTTGGCGGTGGCAATACCCTGGTGGTGGGAAGTTTCATTATGGGGGGCTCTTTTCTGTTGCTGTTGATTCCGTCTGTGGTGGCGGTTATTTTAGGACTTTTGGGGGTTTGTGCGGGGTTTTTTACCATCCATTCAACGGCGGTGGGGTTGCTGAACCGGCAACTTGTTAACAGCCAGGGCCGGGCCAATTCCCTGTATGTGATGTTCTATTATACCGGGGGGTGGCTGGGGATCACCGGTGCCGGGTTCGGGTTTGAATCCGGCGGGTGGAACGGGGTGATCTATTGTGTGGCAGGTTTTTTGGTAATTCCCCTTTTCACGGGGATTGTTGAGAAACGGGCATCCAAAAACAGCCGGGGGTAATTTTTATATTTAAATCCATTTTTCTTGATTTAAACCGGGTGAGGTGAAAGCTTTATCCGGTGTTTGAAAAAATCCCGAAACTCATCCTGGCGATGGCTGACATAGAGAATGGTGCTCATGCGTTCCGCTGCCACCTGTTCCAGAAAATCCAGCACGGCCTTTCGGTTCAATTGGTCCAATCCCTGGGTGGGCTCGTCTAAAATCAGCAGTCGGGGCACCTTGATCAGGGCCCGGGCAATGAGGACCAGTCGCTGGTCGGGAAAGCTGAGCTTTCGGAACGGGGTTTGGGCCTCATGGATAAGCCCGGTTCGTTCCAGCATTTTTTTGGCCTGTTGCTCGTTTTGAGAACTATATTTTTGATAGAGGCCAATGGAATCAAAAAAACCGGAGAGAATGCAATGCAAGGTACTGCCCGGCACAAAATAGTTCCGGTGCAGCTCCGGACTGACAATGCCCATATCCCGTTTAAGTTCCCAGATGGATTCGCCAGTTCCCCTTTGGGTGCCGAATATGCGTAAATCATTTTGATAGCAGGCCGGATGATCTCCGGTGATCACCTGGAGCAGGGTGGATTTTCCGCATCCATTGGGCCCGGTCACCAGGGTGTGGTCATTGGTGTGAATCTTAAGATTTAACCCTGTAAACAGATGTT
>JAFLJU010000361.1 GCA_022712835.1 Desulfobacteraceae bacterium | reverse complement strand
AAGTTCCGGGGAAAATCTGCTGGATGGTTTTTTGAATCCGAAGAAATTGCGTTGACGTGTGGGATGACACAGGAGAAGGGTTAGACTTGGTTTTTCCATCAATGGAAATCTCAACTGCAGAATCATCAATCACATGTTTTGCATGGGCGATGACATCCTTGATCGTATCACCGGGCAAAATACGAAAATTAACCAGGGCATAGGCTGAGGTTGGCAATACATTGGCCTTGACCCCGCCCTGGATGATGGTGGGGGCTGTGGTGGTTCGTATCATGGCATTGGTGGTATTCCCTGTTCCCAATACTTTCAGGAGCAGGGGTTTGAATGCCCATTGATTGGCAAAAAGAAGTTTCTTCAGAAAGGGCATATCCGGCCCAATGGCGTTAAACAGCTCTCCCACGGGCCCGGCCAGGGTGGCGGGCATCTGATTTTCCTCAAGACTTACAATGGCCCGGCCAAGGATGCCCAGGGTTGTTTTACCGGGAGGCATGGAGGAATGGCCGCCCTGACCTGTGGCGGTTAGCTTCAGGGTCACATACCCTTTTTCTGCAATCCCGATGATGGCCAAAGGTTCCCGGGAGGGCGACAAATCCTTGTCCAGAATGACCATGCCTTCATCCAGGGTAAATGCCAGTTGGATTTTCTTTTGTTCGAAAAGGGATGCAATCCGGGCCGCTCCCTCCATGCCGCCAATTTCCTCATCATGGCCAAAGGCAAAATAAATGGTGCGTTGGGGCATGAAATCTTGCGTGATGAGGTGTTCCACCGATTCCAAAATGGCCATAAAAGTGGCTTTCATATCAAGGGTACCCCGGCCCCAGACAAATCCATCCGCAACCTGACCGCTAAAGGGGGGATAGGTCCAGAGATCCTCGGTCCCCGGCTCAACAGGCACCACATCAAAATGGGCCAGCAGGGCCATGGGTTTTAATTCCGGGTTGCTGCCTTCCCATTTATACAAAAGGGAATAGGGGGCAATGATTTCCCGGGTCATTTTTTCATGGAGGTTTGGAAAAGAATCTTCCAGAAAACGATGAAACGATAAGAACACATCCCCCTCGGCGCGGGTTTCATCTTCCAGGGAGATGGTCTTGATTTGGATGGCCTTGGACAGCCTTTCCACAGACCCTTCCCCATCGGCCAGGGGAACATGGATTATCGCAACCTCGGAAAGTTGGGGAGTGAAACGCCAGGTGTTTACCAGTAAAATTGCAATAAAAACCAGCAAAAGACAGAGAGCAGCAGCAAGGATTCTTTTCATGAATTCTCCATTATAGGGTAAGGTTTAATCATTTAACATCAGGCTTTCCTGGTCAAGGCAAACCCCATGTTTTAATAGTAAGGAGTAAAGAGCCAGGGCATCTTTATCCCGGGTTTGCTCAATGATCTTTCTATCGGTCAATGAGTCCAATTTTTCAGGTTTTCCGTATCTATTAAGCAATTCGGGCAGGTTTTTCGGAATATAAATTTCCAGAGCCGGCAACTCTTTTTTAAGGGTAAGATAATTTTTCAGACCGACCAGATCATAATCAGGGAAAATTGTTACCGGGACATTCTTTAATGTTTTCAACCATCCAACGATTCTTTTTGATATCCAGCCGCCATAATAAAGAACACTGCCGCCGAATTTAATATTTTTGAAATATTGATCCGCATACACAAGCAAATCCATGTTCTCCACAAGCGCTATGGGTTTGTCGGTATGCCAGTTGTCGCCGGGTCTTATGAGCAGGGAGGCGATGCCGCAGTCCTGAACGATTTTAAAAAGATTAACAGATACCCCATTATTATGCCAAAACACCTCCTGGGTAGCGGAAAGCATGAGAAGAAGGGTGTCATCCCTGCCTTTATGAGCATCTTTGTGAAAAGCCACGGCCTTAGCTTTTGGTGTAAGCGTCTCTGTTGACCCATGATACCCCGTGTTTTCCAATAGGGTTATTATCGCCTCCCGGTCATCAACGGTGTAAACCCCTCCCCTTCCAGATTTCTCCCAGTCGATGAAGCCCTGGTTCTTCAAGTTCAAAATATCTACCAGGCAAGATTTGGGAACATTGGAACTGCTGATCCGTCCGGTTTCCAGGAACTTGAACAAAAGATTGCGGGTTGCGTTTTTCATCTTTCCAAAGCCCCAGACGGTTTTGGTGTGAGGCGAAACCAGTCATCTTTTGTAACGCAAATCTTACCATCCACCTCCTTGAGACCGATCCAATATTCAGCGGTTGATTGGGCTTCTACCGAAGCAAAAACAGGGATAAACCCCGCCTTGGCACACTGGTCAATCAATGTTTGCTGATTGATGGGATCTATTTGCCCGGCCTCGTCAATATAGGCCGGTAAATTGAGCAAATGGTTCTGTTTCACATGGAGGATACGACTTAAAAGCATGACATTTAAAACCACCTTTATGGTAAGATCTGTGCCGGTGGACTCAATACTCCCCTTGCCAAAGTTTTCAATCTCTTTTCCATTTTCCAGCTTTAAAAATATGCCCAGATTAAAAAGGTTGGGAAGAGATATTGAAACACCTTTCCGGGTAATGATCTGGTTCAAATTTTCCACAGTTCTATCAATGTGCTGGCTCCCCCCGAAAATAGTATCTTCATTAATCAGTTTTTTAATGGTACTCAAAATATTATTATCTTCGTCCACAATGAATTTGATGGTTTCGATATTGGAAATCTGGTGCCTGTTCATTTCATTGTTAAACCGGGCAACCTCATGTTTAAACAGATCCAGTTGCTTTGCCAAATTTTTCAGCATGGCCCCAAGCTCCTGGCTCCGGGCTTCCTGGTTCTTTTTAAGACGTTGTCTGTAATTTTTGATGCTCTCTTTGTCTGTCTGCTCCTGCAATGATAAAATTTTAGCCGAGAGATCCTTGCCGCTGGCAAACCGGCTTCCGCCACATGCCTCAATAATCGAAAAGCTTTGTTCTATCTGTTTTTTAGTAGATTGAAAGATATCCTGTTTTTCCACATATTCATGGATTAATTGTTCGATCTCAATTTGCGTGGTATCATTTTGAACCGTGTCATTTTGGGTTCTATCACTTTGAGTTCTATCCTTGGGATCACAGGCGTCATCCCAAGGGGTATCGCCTGGAAAAAGGGTAGCAATGGCAACGTTTCCAAATGCTTTCTCCATATTAAACAAGACGATTTCTTTTTCTTTGATTTTTTGCCCATCGCCGATTTGTCTTTGTCCCAGTTCATATTTTTCTGCATTTTTCTTGTTTAATCTTCATTCTACCCCATTAAATGAATCAGCTGCTTCCCCATATGCGTGTTCAATTTCAGGTCTCTTTTTTATCTCTTCTAAAAAGCATTCATAGTCGCCTAAATCACGGGCCTGTTGCCGAAGTTTTTTTTCAATCGCCTCTTTTTCTCGTTCTTTTTTTTGAAAATTGCGTGCAATATCCAAATTGCCCTGGAGTTCTTTTAAATCCTGAACCACATTTTCCAAATTATTTTCGATTTGCCCATGATTGACATAGTCGTCCATGGGAATAGAATCAAGCTTGGCAAGATTGATGATAATATTCCCGTCATTGTAAAATCCATTTTCACAATGAGCCAAAAGCTGTTGCAATCGTT
>JAFLJU010000263.1 GCA_022712835.1 Desulfobacteraceae bacterium | reverse complement strand
GTTAAATTTGGGCGCTGTTTTTTTTAAGGCAGATGGCAGTGTTGAACGCCGTGTTCCCCATTATGCAGGTGCAACGGTTGATATAACAACGGGTGCACTAACGACGGTTCTTCCCGAAAAATTGGATGTCGGGGGTTTTCCGAAAGGAGTATATCATATTTATGATTATTCACTCTGGTTTCAGAATCTAAAAAGAAACATCAAACTGCGATCAGAAAATTATATGAAATCTGTAAAATAGCGCACCCTAAAAGAACATGCGAATATCAACGCCGGAAAGAGGCGATAACAAAATCCACAATGCATCTGGAACCAATGATAAAAAGGGCTATTGAGTTTGGTATCCGGGCGAACCAGATATCTCAATAACGGGTGGCTATCAATAAAGCTCCATGGCAGGACGTCAAGGGAAATAATTCCCATTCATCCATTCTCTTGGTGTTCTTGGGTTTCCGTCCTTTATTATCCAGGAAATTTTTCTTAATGCGTTTAAATTTTTTAAAGGATCTCCCTTCACAATGATAAGGTCAGCCCGTTTCCCAACTTCCACAGTGCCAATTTCATGATCTTTTCCAATCATTTCAGCTGGGATTCTTGTTGCAGATGAAATAATATCAATGGGATTCATCCCGGTTTTTTCCAGTAGTTCCAGTTCAAGTATAGTGCTTGGACCGTGGAAAAAATTTATAAAAACCGGCCAATTAGCCGTATCCGTACCAACGACAATGGGGATACCAGCCTTGTGCATGGTGACAATGGCATTACCGGCATTCTTCACACAGTTTTTCATCTCTTTTTCCATATTCACCATCTTCTGGAGCAGTTTGACCATGGCATTGGGCATCCATTTTGGAGAGGATGTCCGAAGAAGGGTATAATTCATCTGTTTCCAGGCGGTTAAGTCCTTTGCCGTCTCTAATTGTTCTTTGGGGACCGTGAGTTGAATTAGGGGATCCTCCAACCGCCCAAGATCATATTGGACCAGGATTTGCTCCAGTGTGGAAGCGATGGTGGTGGTGATATACGCGCCCCTTGTCTGCATCTTGTGGATAAAAGAATGGGTGGGGGCTTTTTTTAAAAAGCCTGAATGGGCAAAACAATGCACTTCCATCTCTAACCCGATGGATTGTTCTTTTTTATTATATGCATGGACATGGATGGGAAGATTCCTTTTTTCCGCTTCTTTAACAATAATATGCCGGATGTTTTTTGAATGGATCGGCCAGACAGGAGAAGGGCCAAATCCTGGTTCAAGAAGTACCTTAACCCCCACAATATTCTCTAGGCCCTCATATTCCCGGAAAAGCGCCTCAATATCGTCAATATTCCCTGATGACCGCCAGTGGGGTCCCCAGTATTGGGTCAACAGTCCATTATCCAGATACCCGCCCGGCGGATAGAATGTGGGGCCCAATGCATATATCGTTGGTCCGGCACCCCCTTTTTTCATATATGTCTGAAAATCTTTTAATATGGGAGCTGCAATCGCATTATCAAGAACCGATGTAACCCCGCAGGCAAGATATGCCCGAAGGTGGTGATACCGATATTCTTTTAATCGTTCGGCATTGTCTTTCCGATAGGGCGCTCCGGGGACACTCTGTAAATGGACATGGGCATCTATCAGTCCCGGCATAACTGTAGCGCCCATGGCATCTATTGAACGAATGCCGGAGACAGCAATGGTCTGGCTTATCTCGGCAATTGAGCCGTGTTTTATATAAATAGTCTGATTGTCTGTGGGCCGTTTTCCGGTTCCATCAAGCACCCTGGCATTTGTTATTAAAAGATCATTTTGTTTAATCATTTGTCGCCTTCCAACCTCCTGATTTACAGTTGACCTGTGGTATCACAAGTTGATGAAGAATCATTTTAATCAAGACGCATTATAATTCCACGAATAAATCAGGAGTAAATCAGGGGCTATTCGGCCAAGGATGTAGGTATAAAATTATTTCTTAAAAGAAGACGATATAAATCCATAGTCTGTTGGTCCAGGGGGCAGTCCAGGTGCTCTGCGACATTTATTTCACAGGCATGATATGTTCTTTTTAATTGAGAGATATTCCCGGCCATTGAATAAAAGCGCATCATTTCCCTGTAGATATGTTCCGCTGTTTTATCAACACCAAGATATTTCTCACAATACATAAGCCCTTTGAAAAAATCTTTTTCCCCATGAAAATAGTGAATAAGCTTTGTTAAAACCCAAAGGTATTTATTCTGGAGGATTTCCCTTTGTTCATAGCACCATTGTGTATAGGTATCTTCAATTAAAAAGGGACCGCGGTATACGGCCTCGGCACTTAAATAATGCGTTATTGCTGCTTTAATATCTGAATTTTCAGATTTGATGGCGATGTTGATTTCATCTAAAAAAACAGACACATCAACTGACCCATTATTTCCAGGATCAAGTTTGAATCCTGTTTTCTGTTTGATTAGATAAGAAGATGGGCATCCCCGTTGGATAGACGGTTCAAAAAGTTTTCGGATAAAGCTTACGGCAACATTAAATCGTTTGGATGTCTTTTTTACATCCTGGTCAGGCCAAATCAGTTCAATGAGTTCGTCCCGGTGGATAAATCCCTTGTTTTGCTGAACCGCCAGATATTTTATGATCATCATGGCACTCAGGTTTTTTTTAAACGCCTTTTCTGACAATTTGTTATCCCCAAGAGCGAGTCGGAACCGGCCCAGAAGAGAAATATTAAGCCCGGGACTACTTGGACAGGGCATCTGTCTGCGAATGATTGTTGCAGCCTTTGATAAAGCGCTCGGTTGATTTTTTTCATAACCCAGTAAGGTGTTTTGACCTTTTTTACCTCTTAAATTAAAAACCCTTTGAATGACGGCTTGTTTAATTTTGCTTGAATACAGGTCCAGCAAAGGCGGATTGATCCAGTCCTCCTCACAGGCAATATGCTGTTCATAGCCATATTCCTCTGCCAGACAAAGTCCCCTTTCTAAATGTTCACAGGCTTTGTCTTTTTTCCCGATAAGCACTTGATGTTGTGAGGTTACAAGGCTGTGTTTGAACATATAAAAATTGGAGGGCGTAACCTTTTTTCCGGCAGAGGTAAGAAGACCCGGTACAGGATCGTAGGCTTGGTTTAAAAGCTTAATCCGAGATAACCCAATTTCAAGAATGCCTTTGGTAAATGGCAAATCCGTACGTTTTAATATGTCCAGCCCTTTCAAAAGGCAGTGTTCTGCCTGGTCTATTCTGCCAGCTTTCAGGTGTATAAAATGGTGCAGGTCACAGGCGCTTGCCTGCCCCCAAAGATTGGATTGATTTTTGAATATGGAAAGGCTCTTTTCAATATAGCCCAATGCCTCAGCCCCCCGGTCGAGACCACTTAAATTCAGGGCCACAGCATAATTCAGCCATCCTGTCTGATTATCCTGGACACCCATTTCCTTAAGGTGTTCGACACCTGACACCGCACATTCATATCCTGAATTAAATTTTTTAAGAAAATATGCCGGCAGTGCAATGTGAAGGCATGCAAAGGGCAACAGTATTTGTGAATCACTTAGTTTGTATTTTTCAAGCATGTCCATGCTCATGGCATAGGCCTGTTGAAAATTTCCGGAAACATAGAACCGATAGGAATAGGTGAAACTGATCCATGTTCGAAGCTGGCTACGGTCTGGCCCATGAAACTTTTGAATTGTTTTTTTTGCCAGATCTGCATAGGCATCTGCTTTGTTCAGTTTCCCCAGGATTGATGAAATCAGAATCAAAAGCCCCAGGGTTTCTAAATATTTATTTTCAATTCCCTTGGCTATGATCGTTTCAAAATGAAGTTCCGCGCCCTGTATATCTCCGGTATAATAGGCATTCAATCCCAGTTGCAATTGACATTTAGTGATATTTTCCTTTGAACCTTCCGCTTTGAAAGCAATCAATGCAGTGTTAAAACAGGCCATAGCCAGATGGGGTTCTCCGGTAAATGAATAGAGTTTTGCTTTGACATATTGAAGTCCTGGCATCGATTCAGTGAGGGGTTCGGGCAGTTGATTTAAAAAATGTTTCATTCGGTTAATCTGTCCTGAATTAAACATTTTTTCCTCCAGAGCAAAAATCTGTGCGGCGGCAAGGGTATATTGCCTCCCTTTTAGATAGAATGGTATGGCAGCCAAATTATCCCCGTTTTCTTTGAGGTGGTAGGCAATATCCAGGCATAATTGTTTTTGTGATTCCACACCCAGGATCGTTAATAATTTGTTTTGTAAAAAATCCTTAAAAAGATGGTGATAGTAAAAGGCTTTTCTCCCGGTCTGCTGAAAGGTCAACAGATGGCTGTTTTCCAATTGTTCACACAGTTCCTGGGAGCAGCTGATGTTGAGCAATTGATCACAAAATTTCGGGTCCAGTTCATCCAGCAGGGATGTTTTGATCAAAAACTCCTTTGTTTCCCGGGATAATGCAGTATAGATATTTTCTTCAAGATATTGGAATATGACATGGAGTGAGCCCTTTAGATGACCAAGGGCAATTTCAATTTCCTCGTTTGTCTTATCTTTCACAATGGCCTGAAGCAAAATCAGACTGGCAACCCAGCCCTTTGTTTTTTTATACAATGTGTTTAAATTTTTATGGGTCAGGGAAACATTAAAAACATGGGAATACAGCCCTTCAATTTCGGGTATACGAAATTGGATATCCTGTTCTCTTATCTCAATCACTTCCCGCATTACCCGCAACCTGGATATCTGGATATCAGGTTCAACCCGGCTAATAATGATGATATGCATGGTCATGGGAAGATGATTCAGCATAAATTCAATAGACTTACAAATTTCCGGGTTATCCTGGATAAGATGAAAATCATCCAGAATCAATACAACATCATCTTTAATGCTGGTTTCAACCTTGTCGATCAAATTTTCTAAAATTTGACCCCTCTGTTTTTGCGACAGAGAGGTACCTGGTTTGATATTGCCAAAAATAAACGGGTCATCCTTAAAGTATTTTTCAAATCCCTTGCAAAGGTATTGAACAAATACCAATAAATCCATATCTGTTTCATCAAGCCGGTACCATACAGATTTAAATGGAGACTTGCTGATTTTCTGAGCAATTAAAGTGGTTTTACCATACCCGGCTCCCGCAACAACAAGGGTTAATTTTTTATTTGTTATCCTTTCAAGAATTGAAAACAAGCGAGGTCTTGAAAATATTTTTTGGATCCGTGGTACAACGAGCTTGGATTGTAACATTTAAATCCCTATCCGTATTAACGACATTATATCCCGCGCTTCAAAAACATGAATGATGTCCCTCAATCGATATTCCTTTTTTGAAAATATCCGATTTAAAAAAACACCAGTATCTCCTTGCAGATAATCCCTTAGTAAAAAAAAAGTTCCCTGTCAATCAGGGGAACGCTCTTCTCCACAATTGCAGGAAAATAATTTCATGCAACAGAATTATCTGCCAAGGCATCTATAATAATCCACCCAGACCGCCCCCCACATTTTCTTTCTTGAGTTTCCCGCCCTCGATTTGGTGCGATCACTCTGCCGGGCCCGAATTGGCAAACCAGCTTGCAAAACAAATGAATATAGGCCATCCTCTTCTACTGGGTTCTATTGGATTATCTCGTTGGTGATATTAATAAATTTTCATATTGAGAATCTGTCTGAATGGTTGAAGGTCATACTAACAATTTGCCAAATCCTGAATTTATCCAGGGTGAAAAAAACAGCCGCATTGCCTTGTACCGGTATGCAAATTTTTCCAGACAGTACCCACCGGTGATCCTGACCCACGGAACCTTTTCCAATGCACTGATCTGCAGAAATCTGGCAGCATTCCTCAACGAGGCCGGGTTTGACTGCTGGATTTATGAATGGACGGGACACGGCTTAGGTGAATACGGGCAATTGTATCTTGATGCAGAAGGATTTGCGCTCCACGATGTGCCAAGGGTCATTCACACCGTGTTGACAAAGACCAACAGTCGGACATGCAGTTGGGTTGCCCACAGCGGGGGCGGGTTTTTACCCCTGATCTATCTGGCAAGAAATCCCCTTTTCCAGGAAAAAATACAGGCCATTGTGGGTATGGGCTCCCAAACCACAGGGGCGGGTAGGACAATAATCGGAAAACTGATCACCCGGATGGTGCCAATGGTAAACACCCTGCTGGGTAAAGTTCCAGGGCCATTATCCGGTTTGGGACCCGAAGATGAAGTGTCTGGTTTTCTAACCCAGTGGTCCCAATGGAATCGCACGGGCAGATGGATGGGAACAGACGGTTTTGATTATGACAGGGCCATGGGCAAGATTCTTATCCCCGCCCTTTTCATTGCCGGTGCAAAGGATCCAATTGCACCGCACAGCGGTTGCCGTGCCCTGGTCAATTCCCTGGGCAGTCTGACCAAAAACCTTGTTCTGTGTTCAAAAGAGAATGGATATCAAGAAAATTATACCCACCCCCGGCTCATTGCCAGCCAAAATGCGAAAAAAGAAATCTGGCCCATGATTCTTGAGTTTATTAAATCTATTGACTGAAACTAGGGGAACATTCTTTATTGTTTTACCTTGAAAAAAATGGGGGTTTCGCTATAGTAAGGTCCATGAAACAATTCTTTGGAAGCCACCCCATAAACCGAACCATTTTTTTAATGGTCCTTTTTTTAATGGTCCCTTTTTTAATGGTCTCTGGGGTGTTTTATACAACCAACCTATGTGCGGCCCCTTCAGATGCCAATCTGGTTCAGGCGGTCATGTGTGAATCCATTGACAATTTTCAACCCACAAACCCTTCGGTGGTATTTTCCATTTCCCAGGGTGAGGTGTTTTGTTTTTCTAATTTTGATCCGGTTGTCAACAAAACCTATATTTTCCATAAATGGTATAAACGGGACAAATTAATTTTCACCATGCGCCTTACCCTTTCTCCGCCCAAATGGTCCTCTTTCAGCAGGATACAACTTAGAGACGTGGACAAGGGGCCCTGGCGGGTCGAAATATGGGATAGCAATGATATCCTGTTACAAACCCTACGATTCAGCATGGTTGATTAAAAAACTATGGAATCCCTTATCTATCTGTTCTCAGGATTTCGCTGGCAGGATGCATTGGATATCCTGTGGAACTCCTATATTGTCTTTCGCCTTTATGTGCTTTTCAGGGGCACCAATGTTATCCGGGCGCTCCTGGCCATTTGTGCCCTATGGGCAATTAATCAGGTGGCGGTTTACCTGGGATTGGTCATAACAAACTGGGCCATGCAGGGTATTGTTACCGTGGCGGCCCTCATTGTCATCATTGTGTTCAGAAATGAAATTTCCAGCGTTCTCCAGACCAAAAGCATGAAATCCCTTTTTTGGGGAGTTCCCCGGTATCAATTTAACACCCCCTTGAATATTATTGTTGAAAGTGTCTATGAACTGGCCAGAAAAAAAATCGGAGCCTTAATAGTACTCCCCTTAAAACAGGGGATGGACAGTGTGGTTCAAAGCGGGGTTCCCATCAGGGGCAAGCTGTCCCAGGAAATGCTGGTGAGTATTTTCTGGCCCGACAATCCCTTGCACGACGGGGCCGCCATCATCCAAGGCCAGAGAATTATCAGTGCAGGCGTGATTCTCCCCTTGTCAAAAAGCAAGGAGTTGCCTTCATTTTTTGGAACCCGTCACCGGGCCGCCTCGGGGTTAACCGAGCTCACAGATGCTCTGGTAATTGTTGTTTCAGAAGAACGGGGAGAGATCACCCTGTTCAAAGAAAATGAAACTCATGCCATCCACAACCGACTGGCACTTGGAAAGATCCTCCAGGAACATGCAGGGGATGATTCCGCCCGAAAAGGAATCCGCCGCCAGACAATGGAACTCATGGCAGCGGGCTTGATCAGTCTCATCTGCTTCACAGGGATATGGCTTAGTTTTTCAAAGGGAATGGAAACCCTTGCAACCCAAGAGGTTCCCGTGGAATTTATAAACCCGGATCAGAAAATGGAAATCATCTCCACTTCCGCTTCCAGCGTAAAGCTGTTGATCAGCGGGGCAAGACCCTTGATCAATGCCATCGGCCCCGAACAGATCAATATCAAACTGAACCTGTCCCAGTCGGTGGTCGGCAGCAACAAATTGTCCATCACACGGAAAAATATCCTGCTTCCCCCGGGAATCAGTCTCAAAAAAATAGAACCTTCGGAACTGGATATAATCCTGGATACCCTGACGGGAAAAGAGTTCCCCATCCAGCCCAATTGGATAGGCAAGTTGCCCAGAGGCCTTATCATGAAAGAGGCGGCTACAATCCCCCCAACCGTTCACGTCACCGGCGGAGGACTGATACTCAATGAAATTGCCACCATTTTCACGGAACCCATCTCCCTGGAAAACCTCACTGAATCGGGAACCATCTCTATTGGTTTGGTTCTGAATCCGGCATCACTCAAGCTGACAGAAAAAAACAAATTCCAAATAAATTATATTATTTCGAAAAAAGCGTCTTTATTTTAAGGTGTGTTTATTGTAAACGCAAGTTGCTCCAAGCCTAGGCTTGTTTCAAGCTGTTTTGAATTCATTGGCAATGACAACATCGCAAATCTGCCGGACCCGGTCACAGGCCAAAGGAAAATCCCACTTATCCTTATCCCGCTCCCCCACAAAATTGGAAGCGGCCCTGATTTCAATGATGGGCACATGATACAACGTCGCCACATGAAGGGCGGCGGCTCCTTCCATGGCTTCCATGACACAGGAAAAAAGTTGACGATTTTTTTGACCTTGATCCAAAGAAGCGGTAATGGAGGATACGGTGATAAAATTGCCCCGGACAATGGGGTCGTTAAATTCCCGGGTCAAAATTCCATGATAAAGCTCGAAAAGGTTTGGGTCAATGGAATAAATGCCCTGTCGGGTCAGGGACCGGTTTTCAATAAGGTCAAAGGGCAGACAGGAGACTTGGGAGGTATTGGTCAGGGCACCGGGGTTAATGATAAGCCATAGGAACTCCTCTTCAAAAACCCCATTGATTTTAAAAGAATCGAATAAAATCGAAAATTTAAGGTTTTACTCGATTGCTTTTTGTGTTTTTCCCCTATATGGATTACTTATTATTTTTTCTCACTACGATCCATAGTAATGGAAAGAGCGGAGCTATTTCTTTGTCTCCCCTTAAAAATCAAGGGGGGCTCTTTGATTCTTTGAATGCCGAGTTGAGTTTATCGCCCGCCGCAGGCACATAGAACAACGAGTTAGAGCAGACATCCTGATTAGTCGCAGCTCAACTCGGCATTATCTTGAAAAATGAAATTATTTTAATAATAGTCAATAATGGCAAACAATAATAGAGATATTGTAAAGGAATTTAATAGTATGGAAAAACAAATAGATTTTGATGGTGAATGGTCCAATGAATATGATGACACTGCACATAAAATAATCCCTGCTTACGATTCTATTTATGAATTAACTCAGCACCTTCTTAGGGGACAACTGAATAAAGATGCAAAAGTATTGGTTGCGGGTGCTGGTACAGGTAAGGAAATAATTGACTGCTCACAGAACAATCCCCATTGGTCTTTTACAGGTTTTGATCCAGCAGAGTCGATGCTTACTATAGCAAGAAAAAAGGTCGAATCTGCTTCTTTGGGAAACAGGATATCTCTTGTCCAGGGTCTAATTAATGATGTCACAGAAAAAGAGTTTGATGCTGCAACATCTATTTTGGTTATGCAATTTCTCCCAGATAATGGTAAGAAATTAAATTTCCTACAAAGAATTGCAGAAAGGTTAAAATCTGGTGCACCAATAGTTCTTGTTGATATTGAAGGAAAAATTGGTTCAGATAAATACAACACTCTCAATACAGCTTGGAAAAATCAGCAGTTTTTTAAAAGAGGCGCAACCGATAAAGTTAGAGAAGAATTTGTCATAAGGGAAAAAGAGGTACACTTCATACCTCAAATCCGTATTGAATCACTACTGAAAGAAGCAGGTTTTGAGAAAGTCTATAAGTTTTTTCAAGCCTATCTCTTTGGTGGATATGTGGCGGTAAAAAAATAAATTTGATACATAACAAATTTCTACACCGGACCTTCACCACACGCCTTAGGCACACGGCTACGGCCGGTGAGGATGGCGTTATATTTTTTTCTACTTGGAGCTAAAATGAATTCATTACATAAAACAGCCTATTGTGGCATCTATTGTCCAGACTGTATTCGCTATCAAAATAAATTCGTTGAATATGCACACAAATTAGATAATGAACTTGAAAATATCGAATTCAGTAAATACGCAGCAATCAGAACTCCATTTGGAGCAGATTTCGAGAAATACAATGAATTTATTGAAGTACTCAATGCATTGACAAATGCTCAATGCAAAAAACCTTGTCGAGTTGGAGGTGGGTGCTCTGGTACACCCTGCAAGATAATGGAGTGTTGTATTTCAAGGGGTTTTGAAGGTTGTTGGGACTGTACGGAATTGGATGAATGTGAAAAATTTGATATTTTAGAACCTCGTTGTGGTGAAATGCCTAAAAATAATATTCGGAAAATAAAAAAACATGGCGTCCAAGATTGGATTGACTTGAGAGATAAATTTTACATTTGGCAACAATAGTCGATGTTTCAACCCAAGAGGTTCCCGTGGAATTTATAAACCCGGTCCAGAAAATGGAAATCATCTCCACTTCCGCTTCCAGCCCAATTGGATAGGCAAGTTGCCCAGGGGCCTTGTTATGAAAAAAGCGTGTTTATTTTAAGGTGTGTTTATTGTAAACGCAAGTTACTCCAAGCCTAAGCTTGTTTCAAGCTGTTTTAAATTCATTGGCAATGACAACATCGCAAATCTGCCGGACCCGGTCACAGGCCAAAGGAAAATCCCACTTATCCTTATCCCGCTCCCCCACAAAATTGGAAGCAGCCCTGATTTCAATGATGGGCACATGATACAGCGTCGCCACATGAAGGGCGGCGGCTCCTTCCATGGCTTCCATGACACAGGAAAAAAATTGATAATATTTTTGAGCTTGATCCAAAGAGGCGGTAATGGAGGATACGGTGATAAAATTACCCCGGACAATGGGGTCGGTAAATTCCCGGGTCAAAAGCCCATGATAAAGCTCGAAAAGGTTTGGGTCAATGGAATAGATGCCCTGTCGGGTCAGGGACCGGTTTTCAATAAGATCAAATGGCAAACAGGAGGCTTGGGGGGTATTGCACCCCACCCCGGTATGGATATACTGCTCCCTATTGGCGATACCAACATCTCCAATGCGCCTGATCCGCCCGATCCCCTGGGCCATGGCAGGATTATCAGAACCGGAACAATCAAATATTCCTGCAATTCCAGTGTCCAGAATAAGATTCGGCCGGGCATGTTCCAGGTAAACGGTCAAGGCATGAGCCGTATTAAAAACACCGGGACCTGTGATCAGACAATCAAAGGAGGCACCCGAATCTGATCCTGAATATAGGGTCAGCCCGGAAAGGGTTTTCTCCTTGACCAGACCGACCTTATTCTCTAAAAACCGAGCCATCTCAAACTCAGTGGCACAAAGGATTAACCCTTTTGACATGACCCGATCACTTGGATTGGCACAATTTATGGATGGCATCCAAGGCCATGTGATACCCATGGTGGCCGAATCCGATGACCTGACCTGTGACAATATCTGCCAGCATGGATTTATGCCGGAAGGATTCTCGTTTGTGGATATTGGACAAATGGACTTCCACCATGGGGCAGGACAATAAAAGCAAGGCGTCCCGCAGGGCCACAGAGGTATGGGTCAGGGCACCGGGGTTAATGATTAACCCTAGGGGATCTTCTTCAAAGATCCCATGGATTCTGTCCAAAATCTCCCCTTCATGGTTGGACTGGAAAAAGGATAGTTCCAGGTCCAGGGACTTCGCTGCAATGGCAAGCCCCTGGTTAATTTCATCCAACCCAAAGGATCCATAAACTTCGGGCTCCCGTTTACCCAGCATATTCAAATTCGGGCCATTGATCACATACACCCGGGGGTTTGCCTTATTGGTTTCAGAACTCACCTAAAATTCCATCCTCCCCATGGCCAAGTCATGGGCTTTTTGTCCGTTAATTTATTAATTTGTTAATTTGTTTTGGCCGCTTCCATCCCCAATTCAAATGCCTTGAGGTTCTTTTCCAGAAAGGAGGGTTTGGTCCGCCTGCGAATGGCTTCAATCACGGAATCCTTTGTAAACCCCAGGGCACCGGTCTGGATCAGGGCACCCAACAGCACAATATTCACACTCATGGGACTGCCGGCTTCTCTTGCAAGCGCCATGGCGTCAAGGGAGACAAGCCCTGCTGTTTTTGCCGCAAGCAAACTCTTTATTTCCTCCACCTCAGGGTAATTGCCTTTGCCAATACCGACGGTAAAGGGCGGCAGGGTTGCGGTGTTGGTTATCACCATTGTTTTCTTGCTGCACCGCTTGATGGCCCGGAGGGTCTCTGCTGGCTCAAAGCCTAGGAGAATGTCCGCCTCTCCGTCTGAAATAATGGAGCTTGTGGCTTTTCCAAACACAATGGCTGATTCCACAACTCCCCCCCGCTGGGCCATGCCATGGATCTCACTCATTCGTACCGGCACCCCTGAAATCAGAGCAGCTTCGCCCAGCACCTTGGAAGCCAGAAGATTGCCTTGTCCGCCAACGGCTACGATTACAAGCCTGGTTGTTTCCATATCTTTTTGGTATCCTTATTCTTAGGGTTATTTTTTCAAGGGCCTGATGGCATTCTCTGGACAGATCTGGGCACAAAGAGCACAGCCCACACAGGTATCCGCATCAATCTTCACCCGTCCTTCCTCAATATAAAATGAGGGGCAGGCGATACCGTTGATACATTCTTTGTGATCTGTACATTTGTCGCTTACCACAAAGGGTCTGGACGTTTTCAGTTTGATGCTCTTGGCATAGAGAATACAGGGCTCCTGGGAAATAATAACGGAAACTCCTTTAAATTCAAGGGCCTCTTTAATGATATCAATGCTCTTTTGAACCTTAAAGGGCTTGACAATGGACACATGTTCCACCCCCAAGGCCCGGACCAATTTCTCAATATTCACCCGACCAAACGTATCAAGGCCGAACCGCTCCATATCCACACCGGGATGGGGCTGGTGGCCGGTCATGGCCGTGATGTCATTTTCAAGGATGACCAGAGTAAAATTGTGTTTGTTGAAAACCGCATTCACAAGACCTGTAATTCCGGAATGGAAAAAGGTGGAGTCTCCGATAAAAGAAACCACTTTCTGATCAGTGGCCTTGCTGAACCCGCAGGAAGTACTGACCGAAGATCCCATGCAGACAACAAAATCACCCATACTTAAGGGAGGCATAAACCCCAGGGTATAGCAACCAATATCCGTGGGATAGATGACATCCATATCCTTGGCAGCCTGCTTCACTTCATAGAAGGTGGCCCTGTGGGAGCAACCTGAACACAGATTGGGCGGCCTATTGGCAATTTCAGGAATATCCGCTGTATCCATTTTTGCTGCCGGGGTATAATCAAAGCCAAAATAATTGGCAATTTTTTCCCGGACCATGGCCGGGTCATACTCGGAAAGGCGGGAGAAAAGGTCCGTGGATTTGGACCCCTTGGACTTCCCTTTGATGGGAATGATAATTCCCTCTTCCTGGGCAAAGGCTTTGACCGCTTCTTCCATGAAAGGCTCACCTTCTTCAATGACCAATACCTTGTCACATGCGCCCAGAAAATTTTTGATCAACTTTTCAGGCAAGGGATTGGTAAATCCCAGTCTCAAAATCTGGGTTTTGTCTTCAACGCCTAGGTCTTTTAAAGCATCTTCGGCATAATGAAAGCTCACCCCATTGGTAATGATACCCAATTTCCCGCTGCCCTGGATAAAGTTAAATGGAGAAGACTCCGCCATCCCAGTGGCGTTTTCCAATCTATCCAGAAGCTTGACATGAAGTCCCCGGGAGACGGCCGGTACGGTCACACACCGATGGGGATCCTTAATAAACCGGCCCTGGGTCATGGGGGGGGCAATCTTGCCAAAGGTCACAAATGCATTGGAATGGTTGATGCGTGTGGTGGTCCTCAACAACACGGGCTGACCAAGGGATTCCGACAGTTCAAAGGCCTCCTTGATCATATCCTTGGCTTCGGCAACCGAAGAGGGTTCCAGCATGGGGAAGCCACCAAACTTGGCATAATACCGATTGTCCTGTTCATTTTGACTGGAGAACATAGCCGGATCATCGGCACTTAAAATGACCATCCCGGCGGTCACCCCCACATAGGCCAGGGTCATCAGGGGATCGGCTGCCACATTCAGCCCCACATGTTTCATCATGCAAAAGGTTCGAAGACCTGAATTTGCCGCTGCTGCTGCCACTTCCAGGGCCACCTTTTCATTGGTGCTGTACTCAAAGTAGAGATCTGATTCCTGGGACATCTGGAAAAGATTCAGAGAAATTTCAGAAGAGGGGGTACCCGGATAGGTGGTGGCAAATGCCACACCGGCTTCAACAGCACCCCTTGCGATGGCTTCGTTCCCCAGGAGCATAATTTGCTCACCAGGACTGTCATTTAAAAGTTTATGCATTTGTTCTCCTTGATTTGAGGCGTTTACACTAGACTTCAGGCGTATAATTTTTCCGCATCTTCAAGGGTTGATGCATACCCCTTGAATCCCTCCACATCTTCGCAAGAGTTGATTGAACCACCGGCAAAAAAGCCTTCAACCATGGTTTTTTCACCATGACGAATCAGTCCCATGAACAGCACAGAAACAAGGCTGATGTCACCGGCGCCCTTTTCAACGGCAAAAGCAGGAGGAGTTTTGGTCTTGTAAACGGCATACAGGTTGTTTTGAACGGGCATAAGTTGAACAATCTCAGGATGGTGATGATGGTGAGTATGTTCATTACAATTATTACACATGATCTTTTACCTTTCTTTTATATTTGTTTAGCATCTATTTTATTGTCACTGGTTTATGGTCACCGGTTTATGGTTAATATCAGGCACCGGCCTTTTCAAGCTGATTTGCATACTGAATGGGGATACCAGCCTTCTTCATTTTTCTTACAACACTTGGGATATCATAGGGTACAAACCGTGATTCAATTGTATTTTCCATGGAATCCCAAATAACATACTTAGCTTCATTGTAGCCGTCACGTGGCTGTCCTACGCTACCGGTATTTATAATATATTTATATTCTTTTGCAAGGAAAACTCTTGTTTTTATAAAACTTTTCTTTTGCACCCCCCGGGAATCTGCCTCATATATCATGAGTTCATGGGTATGTCCGACAAATGCAATCCGCTCTTTCAGGGCTTCCATGACATGGACAAGACAGGTATTTTTTTCCTTGAAAATATAACGGTCCACAAGATCCGGCGGCACCCCGTGGACAAACCTTGCACCATGGTAAACAAGGAAGGGGGCAAGGGTGGAAAGATAATCAATGGATCCTTTTGACAGCAATTGTTTATTGATTAATAAGGCTTTTTTTGCAGCAGGGTTAAAGGGTTTGGAAAAATTTTCATCCAGCAAAGCCCGTTCATGATTTCCTAAAACAGAAGGGATCTGACGCTTCCTTAAGGTTGAAATAACCTGTTCGGGTTCCGGACCGTATCCAATATTATCCCCAAGGGATATCACCTGATCAATGGCAGCGCCAGTATCAATGTCCAAAAGAACCGCTAGGAGTGCTTCCATGTTACTGTGTATGTCGGAAATGACAGCGATACGCATGGCTATAAAGCCCCCATATCCTCTTTGGAAAACTGGTATACGGAATTACAATGATGACACCGGGCTTCAATGGGAAAGGGTCCGTTTTCTTTGATTTCATCCATATCACTTGCGGACAGGTTTTTAAGATAATCTTCCATTCTTTTCCGGGTGCACCGGCAGAAAAACTCCACCCGGGAGCTGTCAAGGAAACGGGGAGAAAGAGTTGCAAACGCCTTTTCAATAATTTGTTCAGGCGCACCGCCATTGGCAAACGCCTCCCCCAGAGAATGAATCTTCTGGATACTATTTTCCGCTTCAATCACCTTTTCCGGGGATACACCGGGCATGGCCTGGAGAAAGACACCACCGGCACCGATCACCTCTTGGTTTTCATTGAAGAAAACGCTCAGTTTGAACCCGGTGGGGATCTGTTCCGATTTTAAAAAATAAACGGCCAGATCCTCGGCAATACTACCATGCTCCAAAGCAATCTGTCCCGAATAGGGATTTTTGGCATCATCCAGGTATTTGGTTACGGTTAAAAAGCCCGCACCAAACAGGGAGGACAAATCCTGAGTCTGCTTGGGATCTGCCTGGATCGAGTTCGTTTTCAGGGAGCCCCTGATCTCGCCAAAGGTATTGGATTCCACATCCAGCCCCTGAACCGGCCCTGAACACCGAATATTAAAACTGACCCGGTCCTTGCCCTTGAGGCTTGAACACATCAACGCCGCGGCAATATAGGCCTGGCCCATCACCAGGGTTTCCAAGGGTCCAAACCCGTGGTTGGCCCGCATTTCATTGACCATCCGGGTGGTGTGGACCACGGCCCCTTTTATTTTGCCGTCGGCCATGACAAACCGATACATCCGGTCCTTGGCAGCGGCTTTGAATTGCGCTTTTACATCCTTATTAAAAATATCTACTTTAATCATAATGTTTTCTTTACCGTCTTTCTTTTGAAGTATAGTTTGGTTGGCTCCTTTAATCAGTGACAAAATATCACAAAAATAGTAACAAATATTATAAGCGTTTGTGTGGGATTGTAAACCAAAAGAAGGAGAAATGGGGTTCTTTTAGCCCCTGCCATAGCTTTTATATTGGATGGCTTCCAGAACATGTTGGCGGCCGATGGTCTCGTTTTTGGAAAGATCTGCAATGGTTCTGGCAACCTTCAGAATGCTGTTAAAGGTTCTGGCCGAAAACCCCAACTTCTCCATGGCCTGGTGAAGAACTAATTGGCCCTCCTTTTCAAGCACACAGAGCTTTTTTAACTGGGCAGGTCCCATGCGTGCATTGCAAAAAATTTTATTTTTTTTAAACCGCTGGTTCTGAATCTTTCTGGCCGCATCCACCCTGGCCCTTATAATTGCCGAAGATTCACCAGGGGGGCCACCTGCCATCTCATCATAGGAAACCTGGGGAACCTCGATTTGAATGTCGATGCGGTCCAGAAGGGGGCCGGATATTTTTGACCGATACCGCTGGATCTGGGGGGTGGAACAGGAACATGATTTCAAGGAGTTACCGTGATTGCCGCAAGGGCAAGGGTTCATGGCCGCCACTATCATAAAGACACAAGGATAGGAGACCGTTCCTCCGGCTCTGGCAATGGTGACC
>JAFLJU010000016.1 GCA_022712835.1 Desulfobacteraceae bacterium | reverse complement strand
AGTGTGACTATATCAGCCTCAATGGTGACATTCATCTGGAGAATCGGATCAAATACATCCACGAAAAGAGTGTCATTTTCTTTGCGGACAATAGGTTTGCTGTCCCGGGTGTATTTGATGAAAATAATTCCCAAATCACGGGCTTCTCTGTAGATGACTTCCATCTCAGAATAGGTCCGGATATCCCGGTAAAGGATGAAAATATCCATGTCGGGATTTTGTTTTTTGAGACTAACGGCTTTTGTGATGGATTGGGTACAACAAACCCTGGAACAATAGGGATGATCCTGATTTCTGGATCCCACACATTGGATAAAAACAGCGGACCCGATCTTTTGGGCAAGTTCTGGGTTTGCCTGAATCCTGGCATTGAATTCCAGGGTGGTCATTACCCGATCATCCTGCTTGTACAGGTATTCCTGGGGCTTATATTCATTGGCACCCGTTGCAATGATGCAGGCGCCGAATTCAATATCTTCAGAAGCGCCATTAACAATAAGCTCTCCTGTAAAGTTGCCCACAAAACCTGAAACAGCGTTCAGAGTGGTGTTGGTCATTACCTGGATTTTATCGTGGGCCATAACATTTTTCTTGAGGGTGGCCACATACTTCTGGACATCTTCATTCTTCCAGGTTTTCAACAGCTGATTGCCAATTCCGCCAAGGGTGTCCTGCTTTTCAATCAACAGGGTTTCATATCCCTGATTGGCAAGGTTATGGGCCGCACTCATTCCGGAAAGACCCCCTCCAACAACCAAGGCTTTGGGGGTAATGTTCACCTGGATATCTTCCAGGGGGAAATTACGTGTGACTTTGGCAATGGCCATCTTGACCTGTTCTTTTGCTTTTTGTGTGGCTTTTTCCGGTTCATTGGGATGGACCCAGGCGTTCATGTTCCGGATATTGGCCATTTCCACCATATACTTGTTGAGTCCGATGCTCTGAAGGGTTTCCTGGAACAAAGGTTCATGGGTTCTGGGGGTACAGGCTGCAATAACGATGGCATTCAGGTTTTGTTCCTGGATGGTCTTGGCTATCAGATCCTGGGTATCGGAAGAACAGGTGAACATATTGTTCTCCACATAGGTAACCCCGGGCTGGTCCTTACAAAAATCAGCCACGGCCTTGACATCCACCACCGAGGAGATATTGCTGCCGCAGGCGCAGACAAATACACCGATTCGCTTTTCCTGACCAGAAATATCAAATTCTTCCACAAATGTTTTTTCAATGGCTAAGCTGCCACGGGCTTCTGCAAGAACTGCTTTTGCCCTTGCAGCTGCCGTGGATGCAACGACAACAGATTGGGGAATGGCTTTGGGGCTTTGAAAACTGCCCGTTACAAAAATGCCTTTCCGGGTTGTATCAACCGGCTCAAAGCTGGTGGTCTTTGCAAATTTGAACTGATCCAGTTCAATCTGGCATTTTTCTGCAAGATCCATGGCATCTTCCGGTGCTTCAAGACCAATGGAGAGTACCACCATGTCAAAGAATTCATCATGGTTTTGGCCTTTATCATCCGCCCATATCATGGTGACACCGGAGCCGTCCGGTCCTTTTAGCAGGGTGTGGGGCCGGGCCTTGATATACTTAACCCCCTTTTCCCTTGAGCTCTCGTAATACCGCTCATATTCTTTTCCAGGGGTTCTGATATCCATGTAAAAGATGGTCTGATCACTCTCTCCTGCGGGCAGGTGGCTTTGCGTCATGACTGCCTGTTTGATGGCATACATGCAGCAAACACTGGAACAATAGCCATTGTCTGAACAATTGGTGTTTCTGGAACCCACACATTGGATCCAGGCAACTTTATTGGGTTCTTTTCCATCGGATTCTTTTTTCAAATGTCCCATGGTGGGACCTGAAGCCGCCAGCATTCTTTCATACTCGAGACTTGTGACCACATCGGGAATGTTGTCATACCCGTAGTAATCAATGCCCTTGGGAGAAAAGGGTTTGAACCCAGGAGCCAGAATGATGGCACCCACATTGACGTCAACAAACTCAGCTTTCATGTCATGGTTGATGGCACCGGTGGGGCAGACGTCCACACAGACGCCACATTTGCCACGGGTCTGGAAGATACAGTTCTTCGCATCAATGGCATATTTAAGGGGGACCGTTTGACCATATTTAATATAGGCCGCTTTGCGTTTGTTTAATCCCATGTTGTACTCATCGTCCACTTTTTTGGGACATTTCTGGGCGCACAAGCCGCAGGCAATACATTTTTCCTCGTCCACAAACCGAGGGCTTTTTTTAACCTTAACGGTAAAATTTCCCAATTCGCCTTGGACTTCTTCGATTTGGGAAAGGGTCATCAATTCAATATTTAAGTGCCGACCGCACTCAACCAGTTTGGGTGAAATGATTCACATTGCACAGTCATTTGTGGGGAAGGTTTTGTCCAACTGAGACATGGCTCCACCGATACCCGAACTTTTTTCCACAAGATAGACATAAAATCCGGAATCTGCCATGTCCAATGCTGCCTGAATACCGGAGATACCGCCTCCGGCCATTAAAACCGAACCAATTGGTTTTCCTGCCATAATTACCTCTTATACGTGTTAAATTGTTTTTGATTCCCCTATCATTAAAAGCGTGTACGGCTTTTGAGTTCCCCTATGATTTTTTCTGCTGCTACTTTTACTGCTTTTTTTGCCATGGGGCAGAGCCCCGGGTTGATTTCATTTGGTATGGACTTTGTCTGCATGGCGATGATCTTAACCTCAATGCCCCTTTCCTGAAGCTGGGAAAGTAGGTTGGAAGAGGGAGCCTGGTGCAGGGAAAAATCAGAAAGCTTTTCCCTGGGGACAGCGCTTAAATTTATTTCAAAAACCTCTCCTTGTTGCCTTCCTTCCATAGTAACGGCATCAATGACAATGACCAGTTCCGGTTTTTGTTCCACCAAGAGCAGGTCAAATACAAAATCTTTGATACCTGTGCCAGCATCAACGACCAACACGGAATCAGGTAATTCATGATTTGCTGTCAAATAATCGACAACTTCCGGACCAAATCCGTCGTTGCCGAATAACGTGTTTCCACACCCAAACACCAAATATGGTTTTTCATAAATAAGAGTTGTCACAGTTTGCAACCATCCAAAGTTTAATATTGCAGTTCATAAAATAAATACAAATTATTTAATTAACAAACGTTAATTAATGGCATTTATTTAAAAATTAATCCTCATTTGAGCTAAGAAAAAAAAGTTCAACTATTAGCAGGTCTTTTTTTGTCTGTCAATAGCGGGGGTATGTTTTTTTAGCCCTGTCATTTGGGTCTGCTCGTGGGAAGGTCGAAACGAGAGAATGAAAAACGAGAGAATTAGGAGAGGGGTTGAAAAATGACAAGTTGAAAAATATCATAGAGTTTCAATGCCATAAACTCAATAAAAAGATGTGATTTAAGGAAAATATAAAATTTTTTCCGATTTTAAAAGAATCCATTGATAAGGTGATTTTGGAATAGGTGTCTTCTGAAAAGGTCCCACCTATATGTAGTTTTCCATGAAGTTTATCGGGAAAATGGCCTGGTTTCATTCCGAAGAGGAGCAAAAATGATTGGGATCTTAATAATTCTTGCTTGACACCCAGAAATAGAAGTGATAGATACGCTTTGTTTTGTGTTTTGTACGGGGCGTAGCGCAGCCTGGTAGCGCACTTGTCTGGGGGACAAGTGGTCGCAAGTTCAAATCTTGCCGTCCCGACCAAATCATATCAAGGGTTTTCAGATTTTCTGAAAGTCCTTTTTTTGTTTGTGGGTGCGGGTAATGGGTGCGGGTTTGTTTTCTTTTTTGTGAATTTTCCAGAAATAGAGTCCATTGCACTTTCAATTGAACCCTCTAATTCATGTAAGTAAATTTCTGTTGTCCTTTGGCTGGCATGGCCTAATATCTTCTGGATGGTTTTCTTTGATACCTTTGGATCGTCGTTAAGCAATGAGGACATTAAATGTCTGAGAGTATGAAAACCAAAAGGCTGAATTTTTGCCCTGGAGCATAAACCTTTCATAAACTTTGGGCGTTTTAGAAAACGATCTCCGGTCCGTTTATTAAAAAATACCCAGGTGTTTGATTCCCTGGCCTGCCACCTTTTAAAAAGAACACCATATAATTCATCATTAATTTTAACCGGAACCTTTTTCCAAGATCCATCTTTTGTCTTTCGGGTCTTCTTGTTCAGTATTTTGCGATCAAAGTTGATATCATCCCATGTCAACCTTAACGCCTCATCTATTCTGGCAAGAGTGTGAAGCAGGACCATAAGCAAGTCCCTTTCATCGGTTTTCGGATCAGCGACCAGAATCAGTTTAATAATATCATCCTCACTCGGGATATATTTTTCTCCGACAGTATGGGGCATTTTTTCAATTTTTCTTAAAGGGTTTTTGTCTATGACCTCAAGAGTTTCTTTGGCATAGGTAAATAAGGCAGAAATTTCTCGCCTATGGACATTAAAATTATTATTGCTGTGTCTGGAATCAAGATACGCCTTAACCATGCTGGTGGTGATTTCATGCATCTGGAAATCATGGTTTTTGAAAAACTTAAACAAGCAGGAGTAGGCATATTTTTTATTATTATAGACTTCTGGTACAAACCGACGCTCTGCATGGTCAAGATAAAGGTTAACCGCTTCCGAAAAGGCCATGCCTATTTTTGTCGGTTTTTTTATTTCTTTTCGTCTTTCTTCCCTGGCCGTTGCTGCATCCCTTTTTGTCTGGTAACCCCGCCCCGTATACATCTGTCCCTGATACTGGAAACTGTACCGCCAATGTTTCCGTGCTTTGTCCTTCCATAATCCCATTAATAATCTCCCGTCTAAATCTTAATACACCCAACCCAGCTGGTTTAAAACCAAAAAGTTTGTTGCGGTGTTTATAAACTGTTTTTTCCGATATTTGCAATAGGTCCGCAACATCAGAGGGGGTCAACAGTCTATTGGGGAGAGGAGGTGTCAAGATTAATCCTTAATTTTTCTTTGTTGCATGAGAATTTTTCCATTGATCATACTGTTTAAATTCCTCCATGCACCAGTCACCATATGCCATAGTGTGCCCACAATGACCGCATTCAATTGGTCCGTTTTCGGTAATCCATTTCCAGATGGTTTTTCCTCTGTTTTTATAAGAACAGTTTTTACAGGGACAATGCTGATTCCCTTTACATTTTGGACAAATCATAATTACGCCTTTGCGGATTGGGGACGAAGTAATTTATATTATGGTACCACTCACCTGGTGGATCTTCTCCGGTACCGGGCTGGTCAGATCGAATAATGGTACCATTTTAGTTGCCGGCCAGGCTGCTCCAGGAAGAATTATGGTACCAAAATGGGGGGCTTATTCTTTTTTGATCAGAAAACCACTGGGTAAACAAGTCTTCATTTTTCTGGAAAGATATTTAACAAGTAAATAGGTTGGAAAATCACAATAATTTGAAAACTTGAATTTTTCAAAGATAGCCGAACGCCCATTAGATGA